>NZ_JAQLOJ010000010.1:0-73270 GCF_057808485.1 Acholeplasma sp. ORD1043
TTTTGAATCCGCCTTTTTCTTATTATTTGTTGAATTTAAAATTAATTATTTTGTCCAACTAAAGTTGTCAATAACCATTTGTTGGTTACCGTCGTTACCTGTAGCATAAATCTTAACTGTAACTTCACCAGTTAATGCTGGTCCGTCATAAGTATAAGTAAACACTGTAGTTAATGCACCAGAACCTTCACCAAAAGCAGGGATATCATATGTTGTTGTTACGCCATTAGCTGTAACATCAATTTTGTATGTTCTTGGAGTACCACCAGTGAATACCTTGCGGTATTCAAATGAGAATCCATCTAAACCATCAGCAAATACTGCTTGTAATGAAGAAGGTTCATTTGCACGACGTAATAATACGCCAGCACCATCAATTGTACTATCAGCAGGAGCTGTAGCATTCATTGCATGTACCCATGTCCATACAACGCCTTGAGCAGTATATGTACCATTAGTGTATGATGAAGAGTTTGTTGATAATTCTGAAGCACCATCAAATGTTTCTGTGAATGTTTCAACTGCAGTACCTTTTACAGTGATTTCAAATACTTTAGTATCTGTTTCTTCACCGTTTACTAATGTAGCTGTTAATGTAACAACAACATCATTTTCGCCTCTTGTAATTTTGCCGTCTAAAGCGATAACAGCATCATTTGAAGTAGCCCAAGTAATTGTTGAACCTTTCGCACCAGTTGCTGGTAATACTAAGTCAACAGTAGTTGTAGCAGGTAATGTTAATTCAGCTTTGTCTAATGCTAATTCTTCAGCATCAGTTAATAC
Organism: Acholeplasma sp. ORD1043; assembly: GCF_057808485.1. Classification (NCBI taxonomy): domain Bacteria; kingdom Bacillati; phylum Mycoplasmatota; class Mollicutes; order Acholeplasmatales; family Acholeplasmataceae; genus Acholeplasma; species Acholeplasma sp. ORD1043. The sequence goes on from NZ_JAQLOJ010000010.1 coordinate 784, forward strand.
CGGGGTAGCACCTTCTGAAGCTTGAGAAGCTTTGTAGATTGTTACAAATGCATTGTTGCTAGCCCAACCTAATAAACCACCTTCAATTGATACATAATCACCAACTTCTAAAGCAGCGATGAATGTAGAATCATCTAATGCCGTAACTCTAGAATCCCAGAAGAATCTGATCGTCTTGTTAGTTACTTCATCTAATAATACTAAATCGACATTACCAAAGTTATTAGCAGTGATTGATTGAACTTTCATATTTGAAAGACTGATTAAACCTGATTGGAATGGTAATAAGTCAGCAGCAGCCCATGATTCTACTTCACGTAGATCTTTAGCTTCTGGTAACGCAGCACCAGCACCTAATTCAGTGAATTCATAGTTTGTAATTTGTTGTAAGCCTTGGTATGCACCACGTTGACCTAAGATTTCAACTTCCTTACCAACAAGAGCAATTAAGTCTACGTCTTTAGCGTTGTGGAATGTTGCAATAAAGCCAGTTTCGTCGAATACAACGATTGTATCATTTGCAGAATATCCTAGTACTGTTGCATGGATTCTTACATAGCCTGAAGTCTTAGCTAAAGCTTGAGCAACAGTTGAAACTGCAGGTAAACCGACAACCATTGAAATTTCTTTAGTATCTGTTACTGAACCTGATTGGAATGTAGCAACAACTGTAACAGTAGCTAAACCTTCAGCAGGCATTGTAACAGCACCGTTTGTTAAGTTTAATAATGCATTATTTGGATCATCAGCATTCTTGAATGCCCATGAAATTTGAACACCATTTGCATCTGTAGCAGGTAATGTTACATTACCAGCTTTAACTACTTCTGCAGGTAATGTGGTTGCATTCTTAGCTAATTCAACTTTTTGAGCATCATTTAATGTAGCAACGATACCAGTTGGGCCGCCTACATAATAAACTGCGAATGCATGATTGTTTGAACGGTAAGTATAGATAACAATATCCATTGTTACTTCATAACCGTTAAATGATTTAACATATGCGAAATCACTTGTACCATAATAGAACATGAAGCCCATAGCAGGATTATCTTGTGAACCAGTAGTCCAACCTTCAGTAGATTGTGCAACATCTAATAAATAGGTGTTATAGTTACCAGTATCACCAGGGATCATATAAACTTTACCAGTTACTCTTGCATAAACTGCTTCAAAATTGCCGTCTGCAACTGTACCGTAAGCTGACTCATGAACACCGGCATTAACCCATGCATCACGTTTTTCGTTAATGTTTGTGATAACTTCTTTAGTTGGCATTTGAGGAGTTGCATCAGTTTGTTCTACAGCTGTAGATTCAGTGATTTCCCAGATACCATAGTACCAGTCAATTGTACCAGAAACTGTATATACTTTACCTACTTCTAAATCTTTAGCTGCGCCTTGATAGATTTGAATAATACCTGTTCCATCATAAGCCCATGCTTCAGAAGCACTCTTAGCAAAGACGGTCATATTAGCAATTTCAACTTGATATGTACCATCGTATGATTCATCAGTAAGCGCTAGAATATCGGCAACTGTATTGATTTCAATATCAGCGACTTCTTTTTCTTTTACTGTTAATTCTATTGACCAAAGTTTAGTTAAAATATCATCAGATAATTCTGATTTGATTTTTAACTCTGCTGTGATTGTAACTTTGGCATCCCCTTGTCCTTTGATAGGACGATTAACTGTAGCAATGATAAAACCTGCTGCATTTGGTTCACCAAATGAAAGGATTCCTGTCTCACTTGATTCCCATGTAGCGGTAACACCACCAGTCATAGTTGAAGGTAATTGGAAGTTACCTGTTATGTTTGATGGATCATTGATAAGTTGTGTCAATGATTGAGACGCTGTATCTAATTTTGCTAAAGCTCCGTCAACTGGTTGTTCACACGCCCAGAGTACAACAGAGAATAACATTACTAGAAATGCGGTTAAAACATTTTTCATGTATTTTATCTCCTTTATATAAATTTTATTTAAATAACATGAAATACAGATTAGTTTCTAATAAAGTCGTAAGTATCTTCGAATTCTCTTTGGATGAATGCTTCTAAGTCATCATCGCTAGATGGAGTATATTTGAAAATTCTATCTAACATCTTACCAACTTCAGTTCTAGTTTTTGATCCTAAACCGAAGACAGCTGATGTGAAGAAATTATTTTGATATTGATTGAAAATTTCAATCGCTTCTTTTACTAATTTGTTTTGTAAGTCCACAGATGTTGTTGCATTCGGGTTAATTGATGCAACATAATCTAACCATTCTTGAGTCTCATAAGAAGATTTTCTAGTTGGAGCATAACCAGATGGTGTACCAAATTCAACACTCTTTTCTGGTTGTGTGATGAATTTCATGAATAACCATGAAGCTAACATTTCTTGTTCGTTTGATTTTTTGAATAGATTAATGTTTGGTCCTTGTTGGATTTGGAATGCATGTTCTGCATCTTTACCAGGAAGTGGAGCAACACCTACACGATATCCAGATTGCATTACTTCATTTGAAGCACCAATATAAGCGTAACGTGTGCCACCAGTTGAACCAACATACATGTATACTTTTTTATTAGTTTTCATGATGTCTGATGTATATGCACCATTTAAACTTCTAGTAATCATTAAACCTTTGTCTACTTTATCTTTGAAATACATAAGCATTTCTTTGTTTTTATCATTTGCAAATTGAATTTCACCTTGACCAGTTACCTCATTGTAACCTGTATAAGGAGCATCCCATTGTTTAGCACCAGTAATAAATAAATTATCTGATGAATCGTAACCAAATGGTGTAGCATCTGGTTCTCTTAATTTAATATCTGCAGCGATTTCAAATACTTCTTCCCAAGTAGTTGGGACTTCATAACCATATTTTTCGAAATATGAGGCATTATAGAAGAATGCTTCACTTGATTTAGAGAATGGAAGTGATAAAACTGTACCCTCATTATCATAACCAACACTTTCAGCCCATAAACCTGGTAAGAAGTCGTTGACTTCTTCTTCTGTCATTCCATAAACTGGATGAGAAATAAAGTGGTTTAATGCTAGCGGAGCATCAGCTGTAGCATATCTTGCAATATGGTCAGGATAACTTTCTGCGATATGGGGTTCATTACCTGCAGCAATTGATAATGCAATTGTATCAGCAAGAGCACCATAATCATCTGAAATCTTAGTTTGAACTACCGTAACGTTTGGATATAATTCTTGGAAATCCTCAATCCAAGATACTAATAGTTCCTGACTTGCGGCTCCCATGCGGTGCCAAAAATTAATTGTTACAGGTTTAGTTGTATCAAAAACAGCTGTTTCTGGTAGTTCGTACCATTCAACTAGTTTTCCACCAACTTTACCGGTTCTTTCGCCGCCACATGCAACAAGCACGAAACTGACGAATAAAGCCATTAAAGTTATATAAACTTTTTTCATCGATTCTTTTCTCCTTTTTTTTTGAAAATATTTTTATTAGGTTTTAACCTTTAACACCTGATCTTGATACGCCTGTCATAATATATTTTCTAAAAATTACGAATAATAATAACAGTGGAACCGTAACAATAACAGTTGCAGCCATTTGGTAATTGATTAATGTTCTACCAGAACCAGTTGATGATTGGTCTGTGAATGAACTTCTTAGCCATGTTGTTACGAGTTTATATTTCGCGTTAGCAACCATATCTGGCCAGATGTATGCATTCCATGAACCCATAATTTTTAAAATTACAATTGTAATAATACTTGACTTAGCCATTGGTACCATTACTCGCCATAAATATACGAAATCACGAGTTCCATCGACTTTTGCAGCATAGTAGAGCTCATTTGGAATTTGTTTAAATGTTTGTCTTAAAAGATAAATGTGGTAAATAGATACTAGGAACGGAATAACCATTGCGTAGTATGACTCAATTCCATCAGCATTAAACCAGCCTAATCTAGATACTGTAATGAAGTTTGAGATAACCATCATTTCCCCTGGAATCATCATTGTTGCAAGTAAAAGAGTGAAAATTAATTCGCGTCCTTTAAAGTTTAATCTTGCTAATGAAAAGGCAACAAAGATAGAGAATAGGGTTCCTAATAATGTAGATGCTAATGCAACCACAATTGTATTAAATAAATATGTGGAGAATGTAATACTTCCTTGTGATGCTTGCGAATAGAAGAAAACATTTATATAGTTTTGTGGGGAGAATACTTTAGGAAATAAACTAATATTTGCAGAGTTTAAAACTTCCTCACTACTTTGGAATGATACGTTTAGCATCCAATAGAATGGAACTAAAACGATAATCGCAACAACTGTTAAGAATAAGTAGGTAAAGATCTTAGAAGTAATCATTGCTGATTTTTGAGCTACGATTTTTTTATTGTGTGTATAATCTGTTTTAATTGTTGTCATAGCGCCCTCCTAATAGTGTACTTTCTTCTTACTTACATATAGGTTGAACACAGTGATAATCATAATAATAAGGAATAAAATTACCGCTGCAGCTGCACCTTTAGAATAGTAAGAGACAAAATTATCATCTAACCAGCCATCGCCCTTAATCTTACTATAGACGTAAGCAACGACAGTCCATTTACCTTGATATAGGTATCTACCTTCACCAGCAACCGCTAAGACAGATTCATAAGTCTTAAATGCACCGATTAATGAAGTAATAACAATATAACTAATCAATGGGGAAAGTAGAGGAACTGTAATTTTTGAGAATACTCTACGTTTTGGTGTCGAGTCAATTTTGGCTGCATCATAATATTGTTTAGAAATACTTTGAAGTCCACCGATAAATACTAAAATTTTAAATGGTAACGCATTCCAAATGTTATAGATTACAACTACCATCATCCAGCGTTCATATGGGGCTGTGTCACCAATCCAGTCTAATTTTAAGTTGAGTATTGTATTAACTAGACCTTCTGGAATTCCACCTGAGACAGTTGGATGGGCAAACATTAAGCTAAATACCATACCAACAGCAAGTGTATTAGTTACATAAGGAATAAAGAAAATTGTTTGGAATATTTTTTGAAGTGGCTTGATTGAGTTTAAACCAACAGCAATTAACAATGCTAAGATGGTTGAACCCCCGACAGTGAAAATAACCAAGACAGTAGTATTAGCAAGTGCTGTGAAGAAAGAATTATCTATGAACACTGCTTGATATGCCATTAAATCAAAATAGCTACCAAATGTATCATTTGTTGGGTTATATTGCGTAAAGAAAGAAATCAATACGGTTTTGATCAATGGATAAAATGTGAATACTGTTAATAGGAATAGCGGAATGGCTATATAGAGCCATGCAATCCTATCTTTTTTATGGCTTAACATTACGCAATTCTCCTACCGGTTTCTTTATCAAAAATAAAGGTCTTACGAGGTTTCAAGTTAAACTTAACTTCTTTCATGCCACTAACATTAACTTCATCATTGTTTAAGATAATTCTCATTGATCCATTAAATGCATTTTTGTGACTTACAACTAGTGCTAAGTCACGACCAATTGTTTCAACGAATTGTGCTTGAACAGTTAATGCGCCATCTTCAGATATTTCATAACCTTCAGGTCTAACACCAATAACAACTTTGTTTGATGAAGCATCTTTTAACTTATTTGAAGTAAAGACGACTTTTCCATCAATTAACACTTTGTTACCTTCAACTGTTCCTTCATAAAGGTTAATTGGAGGAGTACCTAAGAATTTAGCAACAAATAAGTTTTCTGGTTGATCATAAACCGCTTGAGGCTGACCTTTTTGTTGTTCTTCACCGTAGTTCATAACAATAATCTCATCAGAGATTGACATCGCTTCTTCTTGGTCGTGTGTTACGAATACTGTAGTAATACCTGTTTCTTTTTGGATACGTTTAATTTCTTCACGAGTTTGTAAACGTAATCTAGCATCAAGGTTTGATAATGGTTCATCAAGTAATAATACTTTAGGTTTTTTAACAAGCGCACGAGCAATCGCAACACGTTGTTGTTGACCACCTGATAATTGAGCTGGCTTCTTGTCTAATTGATCTTCAATACCAACAAGTTTAGCCATTGCAATAGCTTGTTCAATCATATATTTTTTATAATTCACTGAACGTGCATCGTGTACAAGTTTAATACTTGGAGTCATTGTTTGTTCAAGACGAACTCTAATCAAGGCTTCACGTTTTTCTTTGTCAGTTTCTTGAGTCTTAGCTTCAGAAATAATTTGTTTTTTGTTTTGAAGAAATGCTTTATATTTTTGATCAAAGTTTTCTTTGATCGTTTTATATAATGTATCAAGACTTTCTGGAGTGATTTCGGCTTTTTTAGCTAAATAGTCTTCTCTAAATGCGTTGATACGAGCAATGTGCTCTTCTTTAAGTTTAATTAAAACACCATTGTGAGCTTCTTTAACTTGTTGATAGTGTTCTTTGTTGCTAGATTCTTTAGCATCTTTAAGTTTCTTTTCTTCAGCTAATACAAGGCTATCGTATTGAGCTTTAGCTTCACTTTCTGTTCTTCTAAATTTATTTTGAAGACTTTCAAGTTGAACTTGATAATCATAATAAGCCTTAGCTTCCTTCGGCATTTCGAGTAAATGTGCTTGTTTATAAGCTTCATCAATCGATACCTTGCGCAAGTTCATATTTTCAAGTGGGAACAAGATGTTTTGTCTCACTGTCATATGAGGGTATAAAGCATAGTTTTGGAATACTAATCCAATACCACGTTTTTCAGGTGTTAATTCAGTAACGTCTTCGTCACCGAAAAAGATTCTACCTTCTGTTGGATAAAGTAAACCAGAAATCATATAAAGGGTTGTTGATTTACCACATCCTGAAGGTCCTAAAAGACCAACCAATTTTCCTGAAGGAATCACGATGTCTAAATTCGAAACTGCGCGTGTTTCGGTTTTAGCTTTAGGATCCGAGAATACCTTGGTTAATCCTTCTAACTTAATTTGCATATTGCCTTGCTCCTTAATTTTTTTTGTGTTCTTTTAAAATTTTTCCATAAAAAAAGCCCATAGAAATAGGCATTTATAATGATACTAAAAAAGAAACGAATGTTTCGTTGGTGTTGTTTACTTGAATTAAATCGAAACTAACTGTCATTAATTTCATAAGAATCCATATTCCTCCAACTTCATCTATCATTATATGATAAAGCAAGACTAAATACAAGCGTTATTGATATTTGATACCTACTTAATTTTTTGCAAAATTAGTAAAATTATTTCGTTGACTGAATTAGAAAAATATATCCAAACGAAATTTTATGAAAAAAGTGCGCTTTTCGCACACTTTTAAAATTCTAAGTTTTTAGGTGTTCTTGGGAAAGGAATGACATCTCTAATGTTTTCAACACCAGTTAGATAGATTAATAATCTTTCAAATCCAAGACCAAATCCTGAGTGAACACATCCTCCATAGCGACGAAGATCTAAATACCAGTCTAAATCTGCCTTAGGAACATGCATTTCTTCCATTCTACGTTCTAATACATCTAATCTTTCTTCACGTTGTGAACCACCAACTAATTCACCAGATCCTGCAACCAGTAAGTCAACTGCTGCAACTGTTTCATTGTCATCATTCACTTTCATGTAGAAAGCTTTAATATCTTTTGGCCAGTCAGTTACAAAAACTGGTGTACCAAAGTGTTTCTCTGTTAGATATTTTTCATGTTCTTTTGCTAAATCTCTACCGTGAACTGGTTTGTTTTCAAATTTAACACCTGAATTTAATAGAATATCAATCGCTTCTTTATGTGTAACTTTGTTAAATTCTGAGTTTACAACCTTATCTAACTTGGCAAGTAGACCAGGTTCTACAAATTTATCGAAGAATTGCATTTCTTCTTTTGCATTTTCTAACACATAAGAAATAACGTATTTAACCATTGATTCAATCACATACATGTTATCTTCTAAATCAGCAAATGCCATTTCTGGTTCAATCATCCAGAATTCTGATGCGTGTGTCATTGTGTTTGAATTTTCAGCTCTAAATGTTGGCCCGAATGTATAAATATTACGGAAAGCCATAGCAAATGCTTCACCTTCAAGTTGACCTGTAACTGTAAGGTTCGCAGCTTTGCCAAAGAAGTCTTTTGAAAAATCAATTTCACCTAATTCTGTTCTTGGTAATTTATCTAAGTTTAATGTTGTAACTTTAAACATTTCACCTGCACCTTCACCGTCATTAGCGGTGATTAAAGGTGTGTTAACATAAACAAAGTCTCTTTCTTGGAAGAACTTATGAATTGCAAATGCAGTTAAACTTCTTACTCTAAATACTGCAGAGAAAAGGTTGGTTCTTGGACGAAGATGCGCAACTTCTCTTAAGAATTCTCTTGTGTGGCGTTTTGGTTGGATTGGATATGTTTCATCTGCACCACCTAATAGTTTCACACTTTTAGCTTTGATTTCAAATGGTTGACTACGTTCAGGGGTTAATTCCAAGATACCCACAACTTCAATAGAAGAACCTACTGTTAGTCTTGTAACTGCTTCAAAATCTGCTGTTTTTTCTCTTTCATAAACCACTTGAATAGTTTCAAAGAAACTACCATCATTTAAATTGATGAATCCAAATTCTTTTTGATCACGATGGTTTCTAATCCATCCTTGTAATACAACTTCTTGATCAGCAAAAGCTTTTGGATCTTTGAAGATTTGTCTAATTGTTAATTTCATATTAAACCTCCTGTTAAAAAATAAAATCCTTAGACTAAAAATAGCCTAAGGACGAATTAAATATTCCGTGGTACCACCTTAGTTCTGGGTTTCCCCAGCACTCATAAACTTGATAACGGTAGTTAACCGTACAGTTCTACTCAACTAAAAAAAGTCTTTCTTCTGTCTCTCAAAGGGTTATTCATATGCATAATATGTTAATTTTCACCAACCATTAACTCTCTTAAATAAACACGCATATTACTCGTCTTCTCTACGATTTAGTTTGATTATATCAAATTTATGGCTTTATTCAACATCATTTGGGTCGTTTAAGGATTCAAAATCACTCTTTTCAATCTTAAATACCTTTTTGTTTAAACGTCCCATTGGTTTTTCTAAACTATCCGCTGCTTTATTGATATTATTAATGGATTTTTTCACATCTTCCCAACGTTCAAAGAATAATCTAAAATCATTGAATAACCCTTCTAGTTCTTTTAACATCTTTTCAGCATTCTTTTCTCTATCAATATTAGATGCAATAACAATAATCATTGTAAGCATATAAACAAGTGTTGTTGGTGATGTAATCCAAATAGATTTTTTTTGAGAATATTCAATTAAATCCGGATATTTAGCTTGGATTTCAGCAAAAACAGATTCAGACGGAATAAACATAACTGCTTGATCCGCTGTTTCACCTTTTAGAATATATTTTGAACTAATATCATCAATGTGTTTTTTAATGTTGGTTTTAAAGTCTTTTTGAGCTTGATTTCTAGCGTCTTGAGAAGCTGTATCATCATTCATTAATAAATAATTTTCCAAAGAGAATTTGGAGTCAATCGGAATATTTCCAACCCCTTCAGGGCCATAGATGATTGCATCAACCATTGCGTTATTTGATAATTTCTTTTGACGTTCATATAAAACTCTATTACCTTCACCAAAGACGTTATCTAAAATGTTATAGAGTTGAGCTTCCCCGTACATACCGCGAAGTTTTTTATCAGAAAGTAAACTAGAGAGTTCATCAACGTTAGTTGATAATCGTTCAATATTTTTTTGAGTCGTGTCAATAACTGTTAGACGTTCTTTAATACCATCAAATAGTTCTTGACTCGTTTTAAATCCTTCTTTAAGTCTAGTTTCAACTTTTTCATTGATTGAAGTCACATCTGTTGTTACTTTTTGAGTTAGATAATCTTTAAATCGATTTAATTCGTCTTTAATTTCATCTTTATTTTTAGCATTTTTAACTTCAAGTTGTGCTGCGATTTCTTGTTTTAAACCATCAATTTTAGCCAGTAATTCTGCTTGATATCGAATCTTTGATTCGTCTTCCTGTGGATTTTGAATAACACCTGGTGTTTCTTTACTTTTTACTAAGAATAAAACTAGAATGATAACTAATATGATTAAACCAGTAATAATGGCTATTAATACTATTTCTAAATTTGTCATTTGTCTTATCCCCCTTAATCTAAGTAATACACATGAATTTCTTGATTTCCATCTTCGTTTGTGATGGTTTCCTTGTAAATTGTGATGTAAACATCATCAGATAAAAGAATATCGTAGTCAGAAGGTATAAATCCATCTTTGTCTAAATTATAGTTTGGATTTGAATTTGTATTTACTTGAGCCCATGCTCTAGTGACTAAATCTGTACAATAAAACTTATCTTGTGTATCGAATATGAAAAGATAATTATATAAACCGCGGTCGACTTTATCTTCGATAAAATCTACTGCTGAATCAATATGTTCTTGACGTGTATTTTGATCTCTAAATTTAGTTCTAACAGCAAAAATTTCAGGACGATAGTATTTTCCATAATAAGGATATTCCGCATGTCCTACACCGCGATATGGAACCATCCAATAATTGGTGATTTTTTGTATAGAAACACCATATTCGTTAGTTTCATCATAACCTCTATGTAATACGACATTAACCATCGTACTAAAATCAAGAAGCCCGTTTGCTGTCATTCCGGTTGATTGTAGAATTTGATTGTCTTTACCAACCAGTGCAGCGTGTCCACCTAACCAAAAAGATAGCATTTGGTGAATTACTGGAGTGTATGGAAATGGTGATTCAAAAGTTAATAAAATATCACCCTCAACACCAGGGTAATGACGTGTAACAGAATCATAAAAAACATCACGATCATCTGCAATTTCCCATTCATGAACTCTAGCTACTTTATGGTATACATAAGTATCACCAAATTTGGTTACAGTTTCTGACTCATATGCACGTGATTTAAACTCTTCTAGTTTCTCGTTTTTCTTAATATTTTCATAGGTTGAAACACCTATCGAATACATGAATGAAAATAGGAGAATCATAAATATAAACTTGAGTAATTTAATGCCAAATCTTCTTCTTTTTTTCATAGTCACATTATAACATTAAAGAATACTCCAAGTACTCTTTATTATCCTTAATAATCTTATTATAATCGAAAACATTTAATAAAAGAAAAGTGGAACATTAAGTCCCACTTTAGGTTTATTTCTTTCTTGGTTTGATAATGATTGCGCGTTCTTCGCCTTCACCTTCAGATTCGGTTTCAACATCGCGCCATTCTGATAGTTTGGCATGAACAATACGACGATCAAACGCGTTCATTGGGTCAAGTTTAACTGCAATACGTGTTCTTGCTACATCTTTAGCAGTTTTAGTTGCTAAAATTTCTAATTGTTTTTTACGGTTTTCATGATAGTTTCCGATATCTAACGTAACAAGTACTGGGTCTTTAGAGAATGATGATAAATGATTTCTTAATAAGGTTTGAAGTGCTAGTAATGTTCTACCATCTTTACCAATTAATAATGCATTTTCGCTTGATTGTAAACGGTAGAATATTTCATTTGGTTGATGAGATCTAATTTCCATTTTGCATTCAATACCAAGTGCTGTGACAATACCTTCTAAGTAAACCTTACCTTCGGTAATCAAGTCAATTTTAGGGGTTGCTAAGTATGTTGTAGTTGCTCCTACACCTAAAAAGCCTTTTTTCTCTTTAAGAATTTCTAAATCGATTTTATCTTCTGCAATTTTTAATGCTTCTGATGCTTTTTTTAATGCTTCTTGCAGATTTTTAGCTTCAATTTGAACTTGCTTTAACATGTTTAATTCCCCCTTAAACAATGGATTGAGCAGATTTTTGCTTTTGGTACTTTCTTTCTGAAAGCTTACGATTAATCATTGATTGAATAATTGAGTAAATATTACCAACTACCCAGTAGAAACCTAACGCGTTAACTGATGAGAATGTAGTGATTGTCATCATAGCAATCATGACTGTTGAGACAGTTTTCATTGTCTTTTCAGTTTGCATAGCTTGTTCAGTCTTAACTTGAGTACCAGTATTTTTTGCATAGCTTGGTTTTTTAGCTGATAACTTTTGTAGTAACCACATTGTAACACCAACAATTGCGGCTAAAATATAACTCCATGGATCGGTGAATCCACCAGTAGAAGTTAAATCTAATGTACCAAACATCATCTTAGTGTTTGAAATTTGGTTTAACCACATTCCACCAGGATTTGTAATACGATAAACTACTTGGAACATTGCAAGGAAGATAGGCATTTGGAATAATGGTGTTAAACATCCTAAGACTGAAATACCATATTTCTTATAAATTGCCATCATTTCAATTTGCATTTTTTGTTGACTAGCTGGGTCTTTCTTCATTGCGTACTTATTTTGTAATTTATTTAAATCTGGTTGTGCAAGTGCCATTTTCATTGACATATCGTTAGCTCTTGCATAAATTGGCCATGCGATTGTACGCACGATAATTGTAGCGAATAAGATACCAACTGCATATGAGTTGAAGAAAATGCTTGCAAAGAATTGCATTAAGAATGAAATGGGGATAATTAAGATCCAGTCCCAAATATAACCTAAGAAACTGTTTTCCATTTCAGTAGAAATAGGTAATTGATTGTCGTTGGCAGGTTTAACTGTATGGTTTTTAACAATCACTGTTGTTTCTTTAGCATCTTGGAACTTAAATGTAAATACATTTAGTGCTTCCATTTTCTTAATATTATCAGCATAACCTGATGGTTTTGCATCTTCGAAGTAATTTACTGCTGGTTCACTAGTTACATCATCCATAGATTCTGCACCAAATGTAGCAGTTAAAACTGAGATACCTTCTAGATCAACTTCTCTCATGATAGTTGTCCAGTATAATTTCATGACATTTTGAAGTTTTTCACCTTCATCCTCAATGCCATAAGAGGTAGATAATGCTTGAACTGCAACAGCTTCCATATCAGGAGCTGCGTCATTAAATAAATAAATATTATATGATGTTGTATATCCGCTATAAGAGATTGTAACCTTATAGATACTATCTGATAATAAATCAATTGTTGTAACAACTTCTGCATTATCAATTAGAGCCGCAGAACGGTTGTCTAAGATAGCATAGACTTCAAAGTCATCTTCTGATACGACAGGTTTTCCACCAGTCACTTCTTCTGTAGTGTAAACAATCTTATTCGGGCTAACGAATAAATCTGATTTGTTTGCACTACCTGTACAAGCAACTAATACAAAACCAAGAGCTAACACTGTAAGTACTGCTAAAAATTTACGCATTTGTTCGATCCTCTTTTTCTATTAATTTTGCTCTTTGTAACAATTTTGATACATGTTCTAGAATACTAATGTATTCTAAAGTACTAACACTAGGTTTAACAACAATCACAAAAGAAACATCGCTTTTGATATCATCTTTAAATTTCGAAAGCACGTATCTAATGCGTCGTTTAACCAAATTTCGTTCAACTGCATTTCCGTATTTCTTACCAATTGATATAGCATATTTAAAGTGTCTGTGTTCGTGCTTTTGCATATAGATCGCAAAATAGCTGTTACCTACAGAATTCTTTTTCTTGAATATGCCATCTATTTCGTTTTGACTTTTGAGTGAATAATATCTGTTCACGAAACTCACCTTTACTTATTTCTATTAAATTTAAAAAATAAAGGACTGCCTAAAACAAATACAACGATTTGTCAATTATCTGGTAGTCCTGGTTATTTTTAATTGAATAGATTCATTTATTGGTTGGTAAAATTAAACGGTTAATACGTGGCGACCTTTAGCTCTTCTTCTTGCAAGTACTTTACGACCATTTGCTGTAGCCATACGTGCTCTAAACCCGTGTGTACGTTGGTGTTTAATTTTGCTTGGTTGATATGTTCTTTTCATAAACGAACACCGCCTTTCTCATGAAACCTTGCCTAACTTATTATAAATAAAGTATCTGTAATTGTCAAACATATTTTTTAAAATAATTTTGTCCACAAATTTTGCCCCACTTTTTAACATTGCTTTTCAACAAAATTGTGGATAAGTTGTCCACAAGTTATCCACAGTGTGGGAAAGTGGATTAAACAATATGAATGGCTTTATAAGGCTGTAAGGTTAGTTTATTTTGTCCACATTTTACCCACTTTGTAACTATTTTCAGTAAATTTTATCCACAAAAAATGTGGAAAACTTTTTATTGTTTTTTCGTGCGCGTGTGCTATTATAGTAGTAACTCAAACCACAAATTTACAAAGGAGAAAAAAATGAGTCCTTACGACAACCTCTGGCAAACAATTTTAAAGGATTTAGAACGACTATATAGTGAAGAAACATATAACGAGTTGTTCTCTCCAATCACCTCTACATATAAATATCAAAACGGACTAATTACGATGGTTGTAGCCAACGAGTTTTTGAAGAATCGTATCAATAAACTCTATATTGGCAAAATCAATGAGTTAGCATCTAAATATTCAGATCATCCGGTTCGTTTTAAATTCATTACTCAAGATGAGGTTAAACCAGAGGATTCTTCTCCTGAACGTAAAATTTCAATCGATTATCGCCAAGGGAATTTAAACTCTACATACACTTTTGATTCTTTTGTAGTTGGTAAAGCAAATATGTTTGCATTCCGTATGGCGATGAAAGTTGCCGATCAACCTGGTGTTGTTGCTAACCCATTCTATATTTTTGGTGATGTTGGTTTAGGTAAAACCCACCTTATGCAAGCAATTGGTAACTATATTTTAGATAATGATGTTTCAAAACGTTTATTATATGTAAAAGCTGATAATTTTATTGAAGATTTTGTTTCCTTATTATCTAAAAACAATAAAACAGATGAATTCAATAATAAATATAGAGATATTGACGTTTTACTAGTTGATGATATCCAAATTATGGCTAATGCTTCTAAGACTCAAATGGAATTTTTTAAGTTATTTGACTACCTATATTTAAATAATAAACAAATTGTAATTACATCTGATAAACCGGCATCTCAATTAACAAATATTATGCCTCGCTTAACTACCCGTTTCGAGGCTGGATTATCTGTTGATGTTCAAGTTCCTGACTTAGAACACAGAATTAACATTCTAAAACGAAAATTATTAACTTTTGATAGTTCAATTGTTGTTCATGATGACATTCTAACCTTTATTGCTTCACAGTTTACAGCAAACATCCGCGAGATGGAAGGTGCATTAATTCGATTAATTTCTTATGCTCAAACATTCAATTTAGAGATCACCATGGATGTGGTTGAAGATGCTTTAAGTAGTATCTTAAAAACTAGAAGAAAAACAGATTCCTTAAATGAAAATAACTACGATAAGATTCAATCTGTAGTGGCTGATTACTTTAATATAAGTCTACAAGACTTAATAGGTAAGAAACGCCATGCTAAATACGCATTACCTCGTCATATTGCAATGTATGTAATTAAGCTTAAATATAATCTAGCTTATAAAACAATTGGTTCTCTATTTAGTGACCGAGATCACTCAACGGTACTTGCTGCATGTGAGAAGGTTGAGAAAGATATGAAGTTAGATAAAAATCTTAAGTTTGCCTTAGATTCAATTCTTAAAAAATTAGATATTTCTTCCACAAAGTAATGTGTACAAAAATATCAAAAATGTGGTAAAATAATAAGTGTATGAAGCGCTCAAATGACGTTTTCCACTTTCCCACAACTACTAATAATAATAACTAGAAACTATAATAAATAAAAAGGGGTTAATTATGAATTTCACAATTGACAGAGATGTACTTTTAAATAACCTTATTCATGTTCAAAAAGGATTACCAGTTAAGACACCATTACCAATCCTTTATGCGATCAAGTTTGAAGTGTTCTCAGATTATATTCAATTAACTGCATCTAATTCAGATATTGCTATTCAAGTTTTAATTGACGATAAATCATTATCTGTTCTTAAGACTGGTAAGATTGCATTACCAGGTCGCTACTTTATCGATATTATTAGAAAAGTGGCCGCGCAACGCATCGAAGTTGCTCTTCAAGAAGAAAGATTATTAGTCATTAAGGCTGATCGTTCTGAATTTAAATTAAAATTAATGGATGTTGATGATTATCCAGATGTTGATTTCTTAGATTTAGCAGAACCGTTAACTGTTTCTTCTGAACTTATTAAAGAAATCATTAAAGAAACTAACTTTGCAACAGCTGATAATGAAAAACGCCCAATTTTAACAGGGGTTAATTTAAAACTTCAAGATCAAAGAATCTATGCGGTTGCTACTGACTCTTACCGTCTATCTCAAAAGAGTTTAGCTTTAAGATCAAGCAATGAGCCATTTAATATCGTCATTCCTAATAAATCACTAGATGAATTATCTAAGATTTTAGATCATGTGAATGAAGAGTTAGAAGTTTTCATCAACCCAAACAAAGTTTTATTCAAAATGAATAAGATTTTATTCCAAACAAGATTGCTTGAAGGTACTTATCCAGATACATTTAAGATTATTCCGACATCATTCCCAACAATTATTAGTTTCAATAAAGAAGAATTATTAGCTGCGGTTGACCGTGTAAGCTTATTATCACCACGTGACCGCGAATCAAACTACAACATTATTAAACTGACATTACGCCCTGACCAAGTAGTTGAAATTTCATCAACTAACAATGAAATCGGGGATGCTAAAGAAGAAGTAATTCCGTCAAGTGATGTTGATGGTGGTCTAATCTCTATTGCTTTCTCTTCAAAATATTTAAATGAAGCATTAAAAGCATTCAAATCAAGTGAAGTTACATTAAACTTTGCTGGAGATATTAGACCGTTCGTTATCAAAGGTAACTTAGATCCAGATTTATTACATCTAATCCTACCTGTAAGAATCGACTAATTTATAAAGCGTTCCTAAATGGAGCGCTTTTATTATGCTCAAAATTAGGATGAGAGAGATAAAATTAGCGATTTTAGCCTTTTTATATAAAATCATGAGTTCGTATCTTACCCTGAAATAAAACGTTCATATATAAGGAATTTGAAACATATGATTAAAATCTCTTAAGAAAGGTAAAAAACATGTAAAAAATACACACATTCTTCACCATATAAAACGATCTAAAAAGAGATAAAGTAAGATTTAAAACGACTAGTTTTCCTCTACTACATACACTGTTAGTTATCAAAAATATAAACATTTTTGTGATAAAGATAAGTATTATGATTGATTTACTTCCCACCATAATATCAATAACAAATTAAGTTTTTTCGCACGCGTAAGGAAAACCACACATTTTATAAAACGGCAAAAATCGGCTCGATTTAAAAGTTTTACATAAAACCTTAACTGAGTTAAATATTGATATCAAAAAGCGTTATTTTAGGCGTGTTTTTTCTTATATTATGATATAATATAAACAGACAAGGAAATAAAACACATGGAAATCGTAAAAATTATTGGTGAATTTATCACCATCTCCCAATTATTAAAAATTAAAGATTATATCTCATCTGGTGGAGAAACCAAGTTTTTTTTATTTGAAAACGAAGTTCTTCTAAATGGTGTTGCAATTGTTGAAAAAAGAAAAAAGATTTATCCAGGTGATATTGTCACAATTAACAAGAAGAGATATCAAATGCAATGATTGAAAAAATCGAGATTAGGAATTTTCGTAGTTTAAGTCAGTATGAACTAAAAATTAATAATCCAGTGGTTTTAATTGAAGGACCCAATGGTGTAGGTAAAACTTCTATCCTAGAAGCGATTTACTTTGCAGCTACGACGAAGTCACATCGAACATCAACCGAAAAAGAGATGATCGAACACGATAAACCTTATGCTTTTGTTAAACTTCAAACACATGATGCTCAATATGAAATAGTTTTATCAAGTAGTGGAAAGAGAACTTTAATCAATAAAGTTGAAATTAAAAAGATTTCTGATTACATTGGTAAACTCCATTTAGTTATGTTTGCCCCAGAGGATTTAATGTTAATCAAGGGGGGACCTGCAGAACGTAGATATTTCATGGATTTAGAACTGATGCAAGTTTCTAAAGAGTATTTACGATGGCTCAATCATTACAAAAAGATTCTAAAACAAAGAAATTCACTCCTAAAGAAGTTAAAACCTGATGATGATCTTACTTTCTTAAACATTTTAGGTGAACAACTCTATGAAGTTGGTTCAAACATCTATGATGCAAGAGCGTCCTTCACTACAGAAATTAATGAATTCTTAAAAGCGTCAAATTTCAAGTATAACGACTTTAAGGTTGAAATTAAGTATCAACCTAACCTCAGTAAAGAGGCATGGCTAAAATACTTAAAAACGAAGCAAAAACAAGATATCCTCTATGAACAAACGATGACTGGTGTTCATAAAGATGATTTTGAAGTTCTTTTTAATGGAGTATCAGCTAAAGATTTCGCATCGCAAGGAACCCAAAGATTAATTGTTATTGAATTAAAGCTTGCACTATTAGAGTGGATCAAGAAAAAAACAAATAAAGAGGTAATCCTACTCTTGGATGATGTCTTATCAGAGCTTGACTTAGATAGACAAGAGAAATTCTTGGCTTCAATCTCTAATGCACATCAAACATTTATTTCAAGTGCAGTAAGTATAAATACCCATATCAAATATCAAAAAGTTATGTTGTCAAAGGAGAAGCATGATGGAAAATAATAAGAATAATGCGCATTATACCGCCGATAATATTCAAATTCTTGAAGGATTAGAAGCCGTTAAAAAAAGACCTGGTATGTACATTGGTTCAACCGGGGAAAGAGGACTTCATCATTTAGTTTGGGAAATCGTAGATAATTCAATCGATGAAGCACTAGCAGGTTATGCAGATACCATTTTAGTTGAAGTATTACCAGGTAATATTATTCGCGTTTCAGATAATGGACGCGGTATTCCTGTTGATATTCACCCTAAAACTGGCCGTCCAGCGGTTGAAACCATTTTAACAACCTTACACGCAGGTGGTAAGTTTGATAAAGGTTCATATAAAGTTTCTGGTGGTCTTCACGGGGTTGGTGCTTCAGTTGTTAATGGTCTTTCAGCATGGTATTTAGTTGAAATCCATAAAGATGGTAAGAAGTACGAACAAAAGTATGAGTATGGTATCCCAGCTTATGACTTAAAAGATCTTGGACCAACAGATAAATCTGGTACAACAACATCTTTCTTAGCAGATCCACATATCTTCACTGAGACAACACACTATAACATTGAAACGCTAAGAAATAGAATTCAACAATTGGCCTTCTTAAATAAAGGTTTAAAGATTTCATTAGCTGATTTAAGAGTCGAACCTCACTATGAAGAAACATTCCATTATGAAGGTGGAATTATCGAATATGTTCAATTCTTAAATACTACTAAATCAAAGATCCATCCAGAAGTTATTTATATCGATAAAGAACAAGATGGTATCACTGTTGAAATTGCTCTTCAATATGTTGATTCATATACACCAAATATTTATTCATTCACAAATAACATTTCAACCACTGAAGGTGGTATGCATGAAGATGGCTTTAAACTCGCATTAACACGTGTATTATCTAAATATGCAGATGATCAAAAGATGAAGAAAGATGATGCAATTTCAGGTGAAGATACAAGAGAAGGTTTAACTGCCATTATTTCTGTTAAACACCCTGAACCACAATTTGAAGGTCAAACTAAGACTAAACTTGGTAACCCAGAAGTACGTTCAATCACTTCACAAATTACGCAAGAAGCATTAGAAAGATTCTTACTAGAAAATCCAGCACAAGCTAAATCAATTGTTGAAAAGGTTATCCTTGCAACAAGAGCACGTGTTGCTGCCAGAAAAGCTAAAGAGTTAACTAGAAGAAAGTCTCCACTTGATGCATTAGGTTTTGCATCTAAACTTGCTGACTGCCGTTCGAAAGATCCTGAAAAATCTGAATTATATATCGTCGAAGGGGACTCTGCGGGTGGTTCTGCAAAACAAGGTCGTGACTCAGAATTCCAAGCGATCTTACCACTACGCGGTAAAGTTTTAAACGTTGAAAAAGCACGTTTAGACAAAATGTTAAACAACAAAGAAATCGTAAACCTTATCCAAGCGATGGGGACAGGTATTTCTGATGAATTTGATATTACTAAAGCAAGATATCACAAGATTGTTATTATGACCGATGCCGACGTCGATGGCGCGCACATTAGAACATTATTATTAACATTCTTATTTAGACACATGAAACCATTAATTGATGCCGGTTACGTTTATGCGGCTCAACCACCACTATATAAAGTTAGCTGGGGTAAAAACATTGCGTATGCTTATTCAGATGATGAGCTACAACAAATTACTTCAAAGATTGAATCTAAACCATCAATCCAACGCTACAAAGGTCTTGGAGAAATGAATGCAGAACAACTTTGGGAAACAACAATGGACCCACATGCTAGAACATTACTACAAATCAAATTAGAAGATGCAATTGAAGCTGATCAAGTATTCTCAATGTTAATGGGAGAAGAAGTTGAACCTCGTAAAGACTTCATCCAAAAGAATGCTCAATATGCAACTGATATTGATATTTAAGAAAGGATTTCATCATGAGTGACGATATTAAACAATATGACAAAGTAAAAGAAGTGAATATCTCTTCTGAGATGAAGACATCGTTCTTGAATTATGCGATGAGCGTTATCGTATCACGTGCATTACCAGACGTTCGAGATGGCTTAAAACCGGTTCAAAGACGCATTTTATTCTCAATGCATGAAAATAATATGTATGCATCGAGTGCACATAAAAAGTCTGCACGTATCGTCGGGGACGTTATGGGTAAATATCACCCACACGGTGACTCTTCAATCTATGAAGCAATGGTTCGTATGGCACAACCATTCTCATATAGAAAACAATTAGTCGATGGACATGGTAACTTTGGTTCTGTAGACGGCGACGGCGCAGCTGCGATGCGTTATACTGAAGCAAGATTATCTAAGATTGCTGGTGAAATGGTTCGCGATATCGATAAGAACACAGTTCAATTTGTCGACAACTATGATGCTTCTGAACAAGAACCATCAGTGCTTCCATCACGTTATCCAAACTTACTTGTTAACGGTTCAACTGGTATTGCAGTAGGTATGGCAACAAACATTCCACCACATAATTTAGGTGAAGTTATTGATGCAATCTTTGCATACATGGACTACCCTGATATTACAGTATTAGACTTAATGAAATATGTTAAAGGACCAGACTTCCCAACCGGTGGTCAAATCCTTGGTATTACTGGATTACGTTCTGCTTATGAAACGGGCCGTGGTATTATTGCAATTCGTGCAAAACATGAGCTTGTTGTCACTAAAAACAGAACTGAAATCATCATTACAGAAATTCCTTATGCAGTTAACAAATCAGCATTAATTGAAAGAATTGCTGAAGTAGTTAAGAATAAGATTATTGAAGGTATTTCAGATTTACGTGATGAATCAAATAGAAAAGGTATGAGAATTGTCATCGAATTAAAGAAAGATGTCAATCCAATGGTTACTTTAAATAACCTATATAAACATACTCAATTACAAACATCATTTGGTATTAATATGATTGCCCTTGTTAACGGACAACCACAATTACTATCATTAAAAGATGCTCTACACCACTATTTAGTTCACCAAGTAGAAATTATTACAAGACGTACTCAATTTGATTTAGAAAAAGCTGAAGCTAGAATGCATATCATTGAAGCTTTAGTTAAAGCATTATCAGATGTTGATAATGTTATCCAAATCATTAGAGACGCTAAAAACCCTGATATCGCTAGAACAAACTTGATTGAAAAATATCAATTCTCAGATATCCAAGCACGTTCAATTCTAACAATGCAACTTCAAAGATTAACTTCGCTTGAAATCGATAAGATTTATGAGGAAGCAGAAGGATTAAAAGTACGCATTGCTGAATATAACGAAATTCTTCAATCTGAAGAAAAGAAATATGAAGTTATTAGAACTGAATTATCAGAAATTAAAGCAAAATATGATGATGACAGAATCTCTGAAATCAATATGTATGAAGACTTAGATATTGATAATGAAGATTTAATCCCAGTTGAAGATATTATTGTGACTGTAACAAATAATGGTTACATCAAACGTATGCCAGTTGATGAATATAAACTTCAAAACAGAGGCGGCGTTGGTATGAGTGGTGTTAAACTCCATGAAGATGACTATGTTGAACATATCGCAATGACATCAACACACGACTTCCACTTATTCTTTACTAACTTTGGACGTGTATTTAAGATTAAAGGATACGCTCTACCAAGCGGTTCTAGACAATCTAAAGGTGTACCAATTGTTAACTACTTAAACTTCTTAGAAGGAGAAAAACTTGCATCATTTACTGCAGTTAAGAACTTCGATGAGGAAAACCATTATCTATTCTTTGTAACGAAGAAAGGTATTGTTAAGAGAACACACATCTCAAGTTACCAAAACATTAGATCAAATGGTATCATCGCACTATCACTTAGAGAAGGTGATGAATTAATTACTGTAAAATCAACCGATGGTAATAAGCAAATTATTTTAGGTGCATCAAATGGTAAAGCAATTCGATTTGCTGAAACTGATGCAAGAGAAATTGGACGTACAGCAACCGGTGTTCGCGGTATGTCACTTGCTGATAGCGAATCAATTGTTGGTGTTGCAGTTGTTGATGGACAAAATGAAGATATTTTAGTCATCACAGAAAAAGGTTATGGTAAACGTACAAATGTTGAAGAATACCGTCTACAACAAAGAGGTGGTAAAGGTGTTAAAACACTTAATGTCACTGAAAAGAATGGTAACCTTGCAACACTTCGTTCAGTAACAGATGATGAAGATCTAATTGTTGCAACCGATAAAGGTATTACAATTCGTCTGGCAATCAACCAAATCTCTCAAACAAGAAGAGCTACTCAAGGTGTTAGAATCATCTTATTAAAGAATGATCAAAAAGTAGCAACTGTGGCAGTTGTTCCACACCAAGATGATGTTGAAGAAGAAGTTGTTTCAGGGCCAGAAATGACTCAAGAACAAATGTCTTTAGAGAATGCAGCAAAACGCATTGAAGCAGTAGAACTTTCAGTAGATGATACTGTTGAGGAAGAAACTGAATCAGCAACTCAAACTAAACTAGACTTATAATAAATAAATAAACTCTATTCCTTTTGGGAGTAGAGTTTTTATTTTTACTAAAATTGATATAATAGAAGTATCATAACGCTTAGGGGTAAGTGCATAATGGAAAAATTATTTAAACATGGGATTAATCTAAATAATCCGGCTATTTCTATTTTATATAAAGAATCAAAAAATAAGATACTTTCCAAATCAAATGATTTTATTAAAGTGTTTGAAAACTACTATACTTTGAAAGTATCACTTTTTGATGGGTTAATTGATTGTGATATGGACTTACATTTCAAAGACGATAAATTAGTTGAAATTGAGTTTTGTAAACCAAATCCAGTTAAAAGTAAAGATGCAAAAGCGCATTATAAAGAGATTCAAAAACATTTAGAAACGCATTTAGGTAAGGGCGAAGAAATACCAAATATCCTAGATGTTGTAAATCAAACAAAAAGTGATCAAATCAAATTTGTATGGGAATTAGAAGAAGCAACGGTAATTCATAAGTTAATTCATGAACTAGCTTACGAAGAATCGGTCATCATTAAAATTAAGGCGTATTAAAGGAACCTAGAATAACGGGTTCCTTTTTGTTATTTTATAGACAAATATAAAAATTAACACACAATCATGCAGAAATTAAAATATGTACTATAATATATGATAATATTTCGTTGAACAATTATTCAACGAGGGTGATTGTAATGAAAAAAATAGAAGAAAAAACAACGCGAACACAGCAAAAAGAACAAACTAAACGTAAGATTTTAGATGCAGCATTAAAAAGATTTTCTTTACGTGGTTTTCACGGGACATCAATTAGAGATATTAATAGTTCAATTGATGTAGCAGATGGACTGTTATATCACTATTTTCCTGGTGGAAAAGAAGAGTTATTTAAGATTATTTCAGAAGATGCTGTAAAAGAAATTGAAAATGAAATAATAAGTCGTCAAATAAGTTTTGAAACAATGCAACTTGAAGATATATTAGAAAGCATGTATCAATTTACATCAGATGTATTTAGTAAACACGACAATGAAGTTAAATTATTGGTTAGTGCCTATTCTGAACTTGAATCAGATGCTAAAAAGAACATTGTAAAAATTATTAACGAAGCAGGCAATTGGTTTCCTAAAATTCTTGATGACAGAATCAAAAAAGGGGAATTAAGAAAAATGGATACAAATACTGCAGCATTATCAGTTATAGGTATCTTCTCTTATCACTTCATTATTGAACAAATGAGTTTAGGTGAAGGTGTTTTAAAAAATAAGGAATTAAGAAAGCAAATATTTAAATCATTAATATCAACTTGGAAAAGTGAGGCATAGACTATGTTAGAAGTCAAAAACATTAAGAAGCATTATAAATTAGGGGAACAAACTTTCACTGCACTAAAAGGTATCTCTGTATCTTTTAGAAAGACTGAGTTTGTTAGTATCTTAGGGGAAAGTGGTTCAGGTAAAACTACCCTTTTAAACATCCTTGGTGGTCTAGATCGATATGATAGCGGGGATTTAGTTATTGATAATATCTCAACTAAAAACTATAAAGATAAAGATTGGGATGCGTATAGAAACCACAGAATTGGATTTGTTTTCCAAAACTATAACTTAATTCCTCACTTAGACGTATTAAGTAATGTTGAACTTGCTCAAACACTCTCTGGTGTTTCAAAAGAAGAACGACAAAGAAGAGCTAAAGAAGTATTAACTCGTGTTGGTTTAAAAGAACATATGTACAAAAGACCTAACCAATTATCTGGTGGTCAACAACAAAGAGTTTCAATCGCAAGAGCACTGGTTAACAACCCATCAATCATTTTAGCGGATGAACCAACAGGTGCTCTAGACTCAGAAACATCTGTTGATATCATGAACTTATTAACTGAGATCTCAAAAGATAAATTAATTATCATGGTCACTCACAATGGTGAACTTGCTGAAAAATATTCAAACCGTATTGTTAGATTAAAAGATGGTCTAGTTGTTTCAGATACTAATCCATATAATCCTAAAGCAGATGAATTAAGAAAAGATGACACTAAGAAAACATCAATGTCATTCTTTACAGCTCTTCGTCTATCTTTCAAAAACTTATTAACTAAAAAGGTTAGAACACTGATTACAGCCCTAGCTGGTTCAATCGGTATTATTGGAGTTGCTTTAGTTTTATCACTTCAATATGGATTTACTGATTACTTAAATGAAATGGAACGCGGTACATTTGCAGGGTTACCATTAACAATTAGTAGAAGCTATATTGATATTAGTGCACTAGTAAGTGAGAGTCAAAATCAATTAAAACCAATTGATCCAATCGAAAATGGTGTTGGTGGATATGATCCTCAAACCTCTAGTGGTTTTGAAACAAATAATATTACACAAACATACATTGACTACTTAGAGTCAAGTGACTTAGAAGAATATGCAACTGTAGTATATAATTATGGTTTCACAGGTCAATACTTCTTTTTAAATGGCGACACTTTAAACTATAATCCAAAAGCACCAACAAGTGGTCTTGGTAC
Source organism: Acholeplasma sp. ORD1043 (assembly GCF_057808485.1). Taxonomy (NCBI): domain Bacteria; kingdom Bacillati; phylum Mycoplasmatota; class Mollicutes; order Acholeplasmatales; family Acholeplasmataceae; genus Acholeplasma; species Acholeplasma sp. ORD1043. Next base: position 26,508 of record NZ_JAQLOJ010000010.1, read on the forward strand.
TGGTGGTAGAAATTATGTTTCTCAAAGTGGTTATACTAACGAATTCCTTGAAAATTTCTTTGTTCCAGTATATGGGAGATTCTATGGGGAATCGGCTAATGAAGCGATATTAATGGTTGATAATCAACATCGTGTACCAAATAAGATCTTAGAATTCTTAGGCTTTGAAACAGGTGAAGATGTTGTTGTTCCGTTTGAGGAAATCATTGGTAAAGAATTCAAAATATTTACAAATAATGCATATTATAAATACGAAGATAATACATTTAAATTAAAATCATCAAGTGAATTATTAGCAACTTATCAAAGCAATTCAGAATTTATTTTAACGGTTAAAATTGTTGGTGTTGTTAAATCAGATAGTGAATTTATTACTGCTAGTGAAGCAATTCTTTATTCAAGTGCGGTTTCAAAATCTATCCTAGATTTAAATATGACAAGTGATGTTGTTGTTGCACAAAGAGAATCAGAATTGAATGTTATTGGAAACATGCCTTTCCAATTTGGTAATACTAAAGAAGATCAATTATACACTTTAGGTGGTATCGATTTACCAACTCAAATTTTAATTTATCCAAATAACTTTGATTCAAAAGAAGCAATTGTTGAAATTCTATCTACTTACAATGAAGGTTTAGATGAAGAAGATCAAATTCATCATACAGATAATATTGCATCCGCACTTTCAATGATTAAAACAGTTATGGATTCAATTTCTGCAGTATTAATTGCGTTCTCTGCAATCTCATTATTTGTATCATCAGTAATGATTGGTATTATTACATATACATCCGTTCTAGAAAGAACAAAAGAAATTGGTGTATTACGTTCAATTGGTGCAAGAAAGAAAGACATTTCTAGAGTATTCAACGCAGAAACAATTATCGTTGGATTTATCGCAGGTATTTTAGGTGTTGTTATTACTTATGGTATCGTTCCACTTGTAAACATTATCTTAGCTGATGCAACAGGTACAGAAAATGTTGCAGAACTATTCTATGTACACGCAATTGCATTAGTAATCATCTCAGTCTTATTAACATTCGTTGCTGGTCTAATCCCAAGTAAAATTGCTGCTGGAAAAGACCCAGTTGTGGCTTTACGTACAGAATAAAATAATATATAATATGTGTAACACGTTGAAAGAGCTAAGTAATTAGCATCATTTGTTCAAAGAGAGTTCCTGGTTTGGTGTAAAGGAATACAAAGATGTTAATGAATCTACTCTGGAGTGATGGCAAAACCATCCGGGTCATTCCGTTATCAATGGTAAAAGCGCTATGAGCAATCATAGAATTAAGGTGGCACCGCGAAATCAAATTCGTCCTTAGGAAGTTTTTTCCTAGGGACTTTTATTTTTTATAAATATATAAGGAGGCATTCTCATGTTAGATTTAAAATTTGTAACAGAAAATTTAGACTATGTGCTAAATAAATTAGAAGGTAGAAATGGAGATTACACTTTCTTAAAGAAAATCCCATTACTTCAAGAAGAAAGAAAAAACATCATTAACGATGTTGAAACAAAAAAAGCAAAACGAAATGAAATCTCTAAATTAGTTGGCCAATATAAAAGAGAAGGTAAAGACGCTACCGATCTTTTAAAAGAAGTTGAAGCAATCAAAGCTGATATTCCACATCAAGAAGAACGTTTAGCTGCAATTGAACAAGAAATATTTGAAATGTTATCAATTGTTCCAAATCTCCCTGCTGATGAAGTTCCAGTTGGTAAGGATGAAGAAGCTAATGTTGAAATCAAAAGATGGGGCACAATCCGCAACTTTGATTTTCCAATCCAAGACCATGTGGCATTAGGTGAAAAACTAGGCATCCTAGACTTTGAACGTGCAGCCAAAATTACGGGTCCAAGATTTGTTGTTGATATGGGGTTAGGCGCAAGACTTGAGCGTGCGCTAATCGCATTTATGATTGACTTGCATGTAGCTAAAGGATATAAAGAAATTATTCCACCATATATCGTATCTGCTAAGAGCATGTTTGCTACAGGTCAATTCCCTAAATTCAAAGAAGATTCATTTAATCTTGCAGGTACTGATTGGTATTTAAATCCAACAGCTGAAGTTCCAACCATTAACCTATACCGTGATGAAATTGTTCCAAACGAACAATTACCAATTAGATATGTATCATTTACAACTGCATTTAGAGCAGAAGCTGGATCAGCTGGACGTGATACAAGAGGTATTTTACGTCAACACCAATTTAACAAAGTTGAATTAATTAAGTTTGCTCGTCCTGAAGAATCTGAAGAAGAACATCAACAAATGTTAAAAGACAGTGAATCTGTGCTTCAAGCATTAAATCTACCATACCGTGTTGTTTTATTATCAACAGGCGATATGGGATTTGGGATGAAGAAAACATATGATTTAGAAGTTTGGTTACCAGGTCAAAATATGTACCGTGAAATTGGCTCAATCTCTAATGCGGGTGATTTCCAAGCACGCCGTGCAAATATTCGTTTTAAACGCGATAAAGATGCTAAAACAGAATACCTACATACATTAAACGGTTCAGGTTTAGCTGTTGGTAGAACTATTATTGCAATCCTAGAAAACTATCAAAATGCTGATGGTACTGTAACTATTCCAGAGGTTTTAGTGCCCTACATGAGAGAAACAATTATTAAGTAAAAACCGTATTTTCACACAGTTTCTACAACATTTCCCATAGTTAACTTAACTCGTTGAAGAATTGTTCAACTCAGTTTATACTATAAGTACTTCATTTTTCTCTCTTTTTTATAGAGCCCAACCGATTAAGCTTTCTTAATATGGCGGCTCTTTTTGTTAACTAAAGGTTAAAATCCAAATTATGTGATAAAATTATTTTAACAAGTCACAACTATGTTAAAGGGGTGTACAATAGTGAAAATTTATTATGTTGAAGATGAAAAAGATTTATCTGAAATTATCAGAAAGTATTTAGCTAGAGAAAATTATGATGTAACAGTCTTTTATGATGGTGAATCAGCAATGCCACATATCGCAGATCAAGTTGATTTATGGATCTTAGATATTATGTTATCAGGGCACATTGATGGTTTTGAATTAATTCAAGAAATTAAACGTGTGAACCCAGATGCAGCGATTATCTTTACCTCAGCTAGAGATCAAGCATTAGATAAAATTAGAGGGTTAGAGCTAGGTAGTGATGATTATCTTGCAAAACCTTACTCACCAAGAGAATTAATTCTACGCGTTAAAGCAATTCTTAACCGTAAGAATTCAAGACCAGGACATATGAATTATAGTGAATATGTAATCTCACTTGATTCACGTGAAATTCGTCATGGTGATGTTCAAATCGAATTAACTAACAAAGAATTTGAAATGTTATTAGTATTCTTAAAGAATAAACAACAACCTATTGAAAGACAAGTAATGTTGGAATCAATTTGGGGCAAAAACTATGTAGGTTCTGATAGAGTCGTTGATGACTTATTAAGAAGACTACGTGCTAAGATGCCATTATTAAGAATTGAAACTATCTACGGATACGGCTACCGCTTATTATGAACCATATTAAATTAACCACGCAAATTAATATTATATTTACATTCGTATCTATACTAGCCTGTGTGGTTTTTTTATTCGTTATGAACTTATCATTTGCAAGAGGATACGAAAACCAAAATATGTATCACTTGAATGAGTATTTTTTAAAAATTAAAACACAATATAATCCAACAGTTGATAACTTCACTTATGATCAGGAATCAACTTATAATGATTACATTATCTTTAACCGTGGTGAGATAGTCGCATACTCAACAAATGCGATTCCAAACAAGGTTAGAAATGAAATTGCAAGTGTCATTGAAGAAACATATGTAAATCCAATCAAACCATTTGGTGAAAAAGAAATTACTTATACTAGATATGGGGATTATGCATATGCAGGAGAAGTTATCGACTATAACAGTGCTTCAAACAGATATGTCATAGTTGTTATTTCTGATACCCAAAATTATATTAATGAAATGACTGGTAGTGTTCCATTTTATACAACCTTAGCATTCATTAACATTCTAGCTTTAGGCATGATTATCATTTGGTTATGGAGTTCAAATACAGTTAAAAGATTAAATGATTTAAGAACAGTTGTTGATGAAATGGTTCATGATGGATACCAAACACCAATCAATGTAGATGGGGCTGAAGAGATTTCAAGCCTTGCTCGTGCAATCGATAATATGCGTATTGAAATTAAGAACAATGAAGATACTAAGAAGGAAATGATACAAAACTTAGGACACGATTTAAAGACACCAATAGCTGTTATTAAATCGTATGCTGAGGCCATTCTTGATGGTGTTGAGTCATCAGATTCAGCTGAATTAATCATCAAACAAGCAGATGTTTTAAATAATAAAGTTAAACAGATTATTGAATATACAAAGATTGGTTATATTGAACTAGATGGTAACTATGAAGATGTATCAATGAAAGATGTGATTAATCAAGTTGTTAACCACTACAAGTACTTAACAGAAGCTAAATTTATTGTTGACATTGAAGCAGATTGGCAACATAAAATGGTTAGAGAAAACTTCTATATCGTCGTATCTAACATTGTTGATAATGCTATTCGTTATGTAAAATCTAAAATTGTTATTCAATTAAAACCAAAAAAACTCACCATCTGGAATGACGGTGAGCAAATTAGTGAAGAGTTATTACCAAAGATTTTTAAAGCTTATGAAAAAGGTAACAAAGGTCAATTTGGTTTAGGGTTAGCGATTGTAAAAGAAACGCTTGATCGATTCAAATTGAATGTAACAGTTACTAATCACAAAGATGGTGTATTATTTACGATAGAGCCGCAATAATTGCTTCGGCTCTTTTTTTATAATCATCTTTAGAAAGTTCTGCCATGTGATTTACAAAATGGAATGAAAAATCACCTTGTTCAAAACGAGGGATAATATGTACATGATAATGGAAAACAGTTTGACCAGCTGCAGCCATATTATTATTTAAAAGGTTAATGCCTTTTGCATCAAACGCTTTAAAGATAGCTTTTGATAATTTTTGAACAACAGAAAATAAATGTTTTAAGGTTTCTTCAGGTACTTCAAAGATATTTTCATATGGTTTCTTAGTTACAACAAGTGTGTGACCAGGTGTTGCTTGAGTAATATCTAAAAAGGCAATTACTAAGTCATCTTCATAAACAATTGATGATGGAATTTCGCGATCGATAATTTGTGAAAAAATGGTTTTCATAAGTTTCTCTCCTTTAAAACTATTATAACAAGTTTTTAATTTAAACCACACTATGTAAATAGTGTTATAATCTAATTGATTATAGAGAAGGGAAATATTATTATGAGAAAAATACCAGTTGGAATCTCAGGACGTCACGTGCACGTTACAAAAGAACATTTAGAAATCTTATTTGGAGAAGGATATGAACTTAAGGTTTTCAAACCATTAAGCCAACCTGGACAATATGCTGCTGAAGAAAAAGTAACTGTTGTTTCACCAAGCGGCCTAGCTTTAGAAGGGGTTCGTATTTTAGGACCAGTTAGACCAGCATCTCAAGTAGAAATTTCACAATCAGATGCAATTCGTTATAAATTTACTGCTCCAGTTCGCTCATCAGGCGATGTTAAAGGTAGTGGTGCTTGCAAATTAGTAGGACCTAAAGGTGAAGTAGAGTTATCAGAAGGTGTAATCATCGCTGACAGACACATTCACTTCTCATTAGAAGAAGCAAAAGAATTCGGAGTTGTAGACAAACAAGTTGTTTCAATTAAGATCGATGGTGTTAAAGCTGGTATCTTAGATAACATCTTATGTCGTGTAAATGCAAACTTCCGTTTAGATTGCCACCTAGATACTGATGATGGTGCGGCTTTCATGTTAAAGAACGGCGATACTGTTACTTTAGTTAAGAGTTACACTATTAACGAATAATGCAAAAAAAAGCAAGACAACAAGTATTTAGAGATCCGTTGTACGGATATATACATATTGAATATGACTTGATTACACACTTGATTGATACAAGTGTGTTTCAACGTTTAAGACGCATTAGACAATTATCTGGTGTTCACATGGTTTTCCATGCAGCTGAACACTCTAGATTTTCACACTCCTTAGGAGTTTATGAACTAGCATATCGCTTCTCAATGATTCCAGAAATTAAAGAGAATTTAAGTGAACGTGAAGAATTATTATTTTTAGCGGCCGCTTTACTTCATGATATTGGACACGGTGCTTATTCACACGCATTTGAATACGTCTTTAAAGTAAATCACGAAAAGATTGGTGCTAGACTTATTAAAGAACATCCTGAATTACGTGGAGTTTTAAGTGAGGTTGACCAAACCTTCGCAGATGATGTTGCATCCATCATCTTAAAAGAAAAGAAATTTCCATTAATTGAGCAATTAATCTCATCTCAACTTGATATCGATAGATTAGATTACTTAGAACGCGATGCATACTTTACAGGTGCAGCATATGGCCATATTGATTTAGATCGCTTAATGAGAGTTGTTATTGTAAAGGATAAGAAGCTTGTCTTTAAATCAAGTGGTATTCATGCAATTGAAAACTATTTAGTTGCAAGATATCACATGTACTGGCAAGTATACTATCATCCAAAAGCAAGAGCATACGAAGTTATTCTAGAAAAGATTTACTTAAGAGTTAAAGATTTACTAGAACAAAATTTTGACTTTAAACACGATGTAACAGCACTAAAAGCAATCCTTAAAAATCCAAATGACATGTATGCTTATTTAGAAGTTGATGATTTCTATATGAATGGACTCATTGCTTACTTCTTAAAATCAGAAGATGAGATTTTAAAGACACTAGCCCATGATTTCTTAAATAGAAAGATTTGGGACTTTATTGATGATACTGTTGAAAACCAAGACGAAATTAATAAAATTCTTTCTTCCATGACAGATGAAGAAAAACGTTATTATGCATTAAAGACAAATGTCTCACAAGGTGCATATAATGAAACTGATTTAAATCTTGGTGATCAAGTCTACATTTTAACGGAAACAGATAAAGTGATACCTTTATCTAAGTATTCATCAATTGTTCATTCACTGGTCTCATCAAGTCTAAAAGCAGATCCGAAATTCTTTTATAAAAAATTATGAAAACTAGAATTTATGTCGTCGAAGGGTATCATGACGAAGCACGACTAAAAAATTTATACCCAAATATTCAAACAATTTCTGTGGGTGGTTCACAAATTAAGGAAGATGTCATAAAGTTTCTTCAAAAAAACGAAGAAAAATTAGACATCGTTCTTTTATTTGACCCAGACCACGCAGGAGAATATATTAGAAAAAAAATCGCATCTAAACTTAAAAATCCAATCCATATCTTTGTTGAAAAAGATATTGCTCGTTCTAAAAACGGTAAGAAGATTGGTATTGAACATATTAAAACCTCGATTTTAAAAGAGAAACTACAATATGAAGTTATATTAGATCAAGATTCAGATTTAAAACTATCAGACTTAGTAAATGCAGGTTTAGCTGGAGTTAATGAAGCAAAAGACCTAAGAGAAAAGATAACAAATTATTACCATATTGGACACTGTAATGCTAAAACATTACTACAACGTTTAAAATGGTTAGGTATTACAAAACAAATGTTAGAAAAGGTAATAGATGAAACATCAAGCTAAAAAAAGATTTGGACAAAATTTCTTAACCGATAAAAATCTATTGAGAAGAATTGTCGATAAAGCAAACATTAAAGATAAAAACGTCTTAGAAATCGGACCTGGGTTAGGTGCACTGACTCAGTTTTTAACTGTAGATGCAAAAAAGTATTTAGCTTATGAAATAGATTACTCTTTAATAGAACCACTAGAACAATTTAGATCTGATAAAGCAAAAATTATCTTCAAAGATTTTATGGAAGATAACGTTGAAGAGACATTAAGCACTTATTTTGGTGATGAAGAGATTCATTTAGTTGGTAATCTGCCATATAATATTACAACACCAATTATCTTCAAATTTTTAGAAATTGATAACTTAAAAACAGCTACCATTATGGTGCAAAAAGAAGTTGGGGATCGTGTGATTTCTGAAACCAATCTTAAGAGTTATAATGCCTTCTCTGCAATACTTCAATACCATGCAGAAGTATCAAGGGTTGTTAATGTAGGCAGAAAAATGTTTACCCCACCACCACAAGTTGATTCAACGGTTATTCAAATTGTTAAACGTGAAAAACGTTTATCAAAAGTGGATGAAAAAACCTATGTTGAACTTGTGAAAAAAGCTTTCCAACATAAACGAAAAACGTTATTAAACAACCTTAATACAGGCTTTGATTTACCTAAAGAAAAAGCTTTAGAATTCTTAAAAAAACATGGTTTTGATGAAAACATTAGAGCTGAAAATCTTGGTGTTGATGACTTTATAAGGCTGACAAAGGACTGGAAATCACTTAATTGATTTCCTTTTTTTTCAGACTATATGAAAAAAATTTTAGCAAATTGAAATGTAAGCGCTTGTCTAATGAAAAAATATGTTATAATGAAGGTAGTTTTAAGTACACCAGGAGGAGCAAATGCAAGTAACAGACGTGAGAGTACGACTTGTAGCTAGTGATTCACGATTAAGGGGCGTGGTTACTATTACATTCGACGATGCTTTTGTAGTTCATGATATTCGCGTCATTGAAGGGGAAAACGGTATATTCGTTGCTATGCCAAGCAAGAAGATGCCAAACGGTGGGTTTAGAGATATCGCTCATCCAATTCATCAAGAAATGCGCAAATCAGTAGAAGATGCGATCATCGCAGCTTATAATGAAGCACTAAAAACGCAAGTGCCAGAGTCATTAGGGGACTAATTAGCACCAAAGACTTAATAATTTTGAGTCTTTAATCATCTCAATAACTGGAAAACTAATCGAGATATCGATTTTTTGAGAACGTACTCATTTTTAAACCGCACAAGATGCGGTTTTCTTTTTTTGAAACATTTTGAAAAATTATGAAAACTGGTTTCATTATGTGTCATTAGACATCCCTATTATCATCGCTAGATGATATAATAGTCTCGAGGCGAGGTATAAATCATGAGTATTGAAGATAAAAAAGTAAAACTATTTAGTTTATCAGCTAATAGACCACTTGCTGAAAAAATTGCAAAAGCAGCTAAAATTCCACTATCAAACGTAGAAGTTATTACATTTGCTGATGGTGAAATTACAACAAACATTGAAGAATCTGTGCGCGGTAATCACGTATTTGTTGTTCAACCAACAAGTCAACCGGCAAACGATCATTTAATGGAAGTATTGATTCTAACGGATGCTTTAAAACGTGCATCAGCAGCATCAATCACTATCATCATGCCATATTTTGGCTATTCAAGACAGGACAGAAAAGTTAAGTCACGTCAACCGATTACAGCTAAACTAGTCGCTAATTTAATGACAGTTGCTGGTGTTGATCGTATTGTTGCTATTGACTTACATGCTGCTCAAATTCAAGGTTTCTTTGATATTCCAATTGACAACTTCCCTGCAGCACCACTTCTAGCTTCATATTTTAAGAAAAAGAAGTTAGATAACATTGTTGTTGTATCACCAGACCATGGTGGTGTGACACGTGCTAGAGCATTTGCTACATTCTTTGAGGCACCTCTTGCGATCATCGATAAGAGAAGACCAAGACCGAATGAGGCAGAAGTTATGAACATCATCGGGGACGTGAGTGGTGCAACTTGTATCATGTTAGATGACATTGTTGATACAGGTGGTACATTAATGGCAGGTGCTAAAGCATTATTAAAAGCAGGTGCTAAAGAAGTATATGCCGCAGTCACACATGGTGTTTTAACTAAAGATGCAACTGTTAAAATTCAAAATTCTGAATTAGCAGAATTAGTCATTACAGATACGATTTATCTTGCACCAGAAAAAATGCAACCAAAAATCAAACAATTATCGATTGGACCGTTACTAGGTGAAGCGATTATCCATATTCTTCATGATGAACCAATCTCACAAATCTTCAACCGTATCGAGGAAGTTTAATGAAATTAATAGTAGGGCTTGGCAATCCTGGTAGGGAATATGCTCAAACTCGACATAATATGGGTTTCATTGTAATCGATCGCATCTTAAAAGATTTAAACTTAGAATTAAAGGTTGATAATAAACTTCAAGCTGCATATGTAAAAACAAAGATTAATGGTGAAGATGTTATTCTTGCTAAACCATTAACTTATATGAATCTTTCCGGACAAGCAGTCATTAATCTTATGAACTTCTACAAGATTGAAAAAGATGATATCATCATTATTTCAGATGATACTGCAATTGAACTAGGGAAGATTAGATTACGTGCATCAGGTTCTCACGGTGGACAAAATGGACTACGTGATATTATTAACCGATTAAGCTCAGATCAGTTTAAAAGATTAAGAGTTGGTATTGGTGACAATAAACTCATTGATAAGAAAGATTTTGTTTTAGGAAAACTAACTTCTAAAGAAATTGATTTCCTAATGCCTGTCTTTGATAGATGTCGAGATTTAATCTTTGACTGGGTAAACCAAATGAGTTTTGAAAACTTAATGAACAAATATAACACCCCCCTGGTTAAATAACTGGGGCTTTATTACGTGGGAAAGAAGTGAATTTATGAGTGAAAATCTATATAAAATATTAGAAAAATCAAAACTTTTAACCGAAAAAACAGGTCATTTTAATCATGTCAATCATGCGTATATTGAACTTGTTTTAGCACTTAGATATCAAAAAAATAATAAGAATTTGCTCATTGTTCTGCCTAATTTATATGATGCACAAAAGTTTTATGATGCGATGAGTTCAATCCTTGGTGATGAGGATGTTTTATTTTATCCAGCTGACCAAGTTTTAACTTCCATGATGGCATTAGGTTCGCCTGAGTTTAAGAACGAAAGACTCTACACATTAAGAAAACTTATTGATCAATCTAAAAAGTATGTTATTATAACAACTCAAGAAGGGTTACTTCGCAGACAACTAACACCAAAAGATTATATCAATAGTGTTGTAACTTTAAAAACCGGAGATTCAATTGAGATAGAGGATCTCTCTAAGAAGTTAGTTTATGACGGGTATACCTTTAACTATACAGTTGAGCGCCCTGGAGAGTTTTCTGTTCGTGGTTCTATTGTTGATATATTTACACATAATAATAAAGACCCATATCGTCTAGATTTCTTTGGTGATGAAATAGAAACTATTAAGACATTCGATGTCTTAACTCAAAGAAGTATTTCAAAAGAAGAAAAGATTGATTTATCACCATTAAATGAACTATTCTTTACCGATAAACAGAAACTTCAAGCAATAGAAGAAATTAAAGAATTCTTCAGAACCCTCACATTAAGTGAAAAAGAAGAAACTAAATATAAACAAGATTTAGAATATTTAGAAACTAGAAAACGTATGGATGGATTACACATCTATATTGATTTTTTCAATAAGGAGAAAACAACAATCCTAGATTTTTTAGGTAATTATGAATTAGTAGTTGTTGACCCATTCAAGATTGAAATCAATGAAGAGACGATTCAAAGTGACTTACAAACATATGCAGAAACAATGATGGGGCATAATTTTTTAAAGTTAGGTTTTAGACTACCTTATGAAGAAATAAAATCAAAGGTTCATCTCTTTTTAGATATTTATCAATCAACAAATGTTTTTTCCACATCACTTGGAATTATGGAGACTGAAAACTTTGTTGGGGAATTAAATCAATTATTAATTTATCTTTTACAATATCCAAACTTTGATAAATTTATTGCATTAAGAAGTTTAGTTAATACTGAAAAAGTAAAAGCTTTTTTAGAGGCTCAAAAAATAGAATATCTGACTTCTTCGTATCGTGAAGGTTGTATCCATATTGTTGAAGCTGATTTACCAGGTTCATTTGTCGATACAGTTAATAAAGTATTAGTATTAACAGAAGACACTATTTTCTCAACTAAACACAAAACCAAAATCAGATACCGTTCAGTGATTAACCAAGCAGTTAAAGTTAGAGACTCAAGTGAACTTGAAGTAGGTGACTATGTTGTTCATTATGACTTTGGAATCGGTCAATATATGGGTTTAAAAACGATGAGTTTATCTGGGGAAAAAAGAGATTATCTTCATATTGTGTATGAGGCAAATGAAGCACTTTATGTTCCAACGGATCAAATCGAACTCATTCTAAAATATCGATCCCACGAAGGGATTGCACCTAAACTATCTAAATTAGGTGGCAAACAATGGAGTAAAACTAAAGCTTCTGTACGTAAGAAAATTAAAGATTTATCTGATCGATTACTTAAACTATATGCGACTAGAAACAGTGCGCTAGGGTTTAAATTCAGTCCTGATAATGAAATGATGGAAAGCTTTGAACGCGATTTCTCATATGAGGAAACGCTAGACCAAAAACTAGCAATTGATGCAGTTAAAAAGGACATGGAACAATCTCGTCCAATGGATAGATTAATCGCAGGTGATGTTGGTTTTGGTAAAACAGAAGTAGCTTTAAGAGCGGCATTTAAAGCCGTTTTAGATGGAAAACAAGTTGCGTATTTAGTACCAACAACTGTACTTGCAAGACAACATTATTACACCTTTAAAGAGCGTTTTGAAAAGTATGGTGGTACCGTTTCATTATTATCTAGATTCGTTTCAGCTAAAGAACAAAAAGATACTTTAGAGAAACTATCACGTGGTCATGTTGATGTTGTTATTGGAACACATCGAATTTTAAGTGAAGATGTAAAGTTTAAAGACTTAGGCTTATTCATTATCGATGAAGAACAAAGATTTGGTGTTGAGCATAAAGAAAAGATTAAAGAAATGAAGGTTAATGTAGATACCTTAACATTATCTGCAACACCAATTCCAAGAACCTTACAGATGGCAATGTACGGTATTAAAGATTTATCCATGATTGAAACACCACCACTTAATCGTTATCCTGTTCAAACATATGTGGTTGAGCGTCAAGATGCACTTGTTAAAGAGGCAATTGATCGTGAGCTTTCACGTGGTGGGCAAGTATTCTATTTATATAATCGAGTTGAGACAATAGAAAATGTGGTTGCTAAAATTCAAAAGTTAGTACCAAATGCGAGAATAACTTATGCTCATGGAAAGATGAATAAAAATAAGTTAGAAGAAGTTTTATCCGACTTTATTGAAAAAGCATATGATGTATTAGTATCAACAACAATTATTGAAACAGGTGTAGATATACCAAATACAAATACATTGATTATTCATGATGCGGATAAGCTTGGTCTTGCACAACTTTATCAATTAAGAGGTAGAGTTGGAAGATCTGATCGAATTGCATATGCATACTTAATGTTTGATGCATATAAGAATATTAATGATGAAGCTAGAAAACGTTTATCTGTGATTGAAGATTTTACTGATTTAGGTAGTGGGTTTAAGATTGCTTTAAGAGATTTATCAATTCGTGGTGCAGGCGATCTATTAGGTGATGAACAATCTGGATTTATCGATTCTGTGGGGATTGAACTCTACATGAAATTACTTGATGAAGTGATGCAAGGTAAGTTAGAAGATGAACCGAAAGCACAACAACAAGACCAAGTATTTGCATCCAGACATATTCCACAAGAATATATCAACTCAGACCCCGTTCGAATCGAAATCCACAAACGTATTGCAACTCTAAATTCCATCCATGAAGTCGAAGAACTAAAGAATGAACTCATCGATAGATTTGGTGAGATTGATGTGGATGTCTTAACTTACATGTATGAAAAACTATTTAAAAAATTAGGATCTAAATTAGGCATTGAAAAAACTGCTGTCACTAAAGACTCAGTTAAGTTTACGCTAAGTTTAGACAAGAGTGGAGAAGTCGATGGTATTTCTTTACTTGAGGCTGGAAGTCTTGTTAAAACGAGAATGTCATTTGGTACATTAAGAGGTCATGTTGAAATAAATATGATGATTAAGGATCATAATGAACATTGGCTTTATCTAGCGTGTTTATTTATTGAAAAGTATTATCAACTTAAGAATAAGTTGTGATATAAGATAACTTAGTAAAAATATAACTTAAAACATGTTAAAATTGAAATTGGTTAGTACGATAACCAATTTCTTTTTTATGGGAGCTTATATGAAAAATACAGTTGTTGTTGGAACCCAATGGGGAGATGAAGGTAAAGGAAAGATTACAGACTTTCTAGCAAGTAGAGCGGATGTTGTTGTTCGCTATCAAGGCGGAAACAATGCAGGCCACACAGTTAAGTTTGATGGTAAAAAATATGCACTACATTTATTACCATCAGGTATTCTTAATCCAAATACCTTAAATATTTTAGCTAATGGTATGGTAATCAATCCAGAGGCTTTTTATAATGAATTGTCAAAAATTGAAACACCATTTAAATTGATGATTTCTGATCGTGCGCATATTGTACTTCCTTATCATATCAATAAAGACAAATACAACGAATCTAAGGATAATATTGGTACTACTCACAAAGGTATTGGTCCAACATATGAAGATAAATATGGTCGTCGAGGTATTCGTGTTGTTGATTTCGTAGGACCGCATAATAAAGAGATTTTAGAGAAGAAATTCGCATCTGAAAAAGAATTTATGCCTAAAGATAAAGATGTAAATGAATTAGTTGCAGATTATTTAAAATTTGCTGAATTCATGAAACCATACGTAGTTGATACTTCATATATTTTAAATGACTTAGTGCACACTAAAACGATTTTATTTGAAGGCGCGCAAGGTGTGTTATTATGTGTTGACCACGGGACATTCCCATATGTGACATCATCATCACCTACTGCTGCATCTGTTCCTATTAACACAGGTTTAGCACCTTGGTATATTAAAGGAGCTGTCGGTGTAACTAAAGCTTATTCAACCAGAGTAGGTAATGGACCATTCCCTTCAGAATTATTTGGTGATTTCGCACAAAATATTCGTATTAAGGGTAATGAATTTGGAACAACTACCGGTCGTCCAAGAAGAATTGGTTGGTTAGATACAGTTGTTATAAACTATTCAAAGCGAGTTTCAGGAATTTCTAGTCTTGCAATTACACTACTTGATGTTTTAACTGGTTTAGATGAAATAAAGATTGTTACACATTATATGTTAGATGGTAAGAGAATTGATACGATTCCAGCGGCATTTAATGATTTTGAAAGATGTGAACCAGTTTATATAAGTGTGCCTGGTTGGAAAAAAGATATTACAAATGCTAAGAGTTTTGATGAACTACCAGAAAATGCCAAACTGTATATTAAGAAAATAGAAGAATTAACAGGACTATCTGTTTCAATTGTTTCTGTTGGTCCAGACCGCGTACAAACAATTGAAAGATTTTCTGTATTATGAGGTAATCAATGGGGAAAGTAGATATTTTAAAAATAGCTAAACATGCACAAGAACAAAAGAAAATCAATCCGAATGTTATTGATGCTACAATCGGTATGTTTTATTCTGATGAATCAAAACTGGTGATCCCAGATGTTGAAAAAGCATTTTATAATCTTGACTTATTTGATACCTTTAAATATGGGGCAACAGATGGTGGTAAAGTATTTGAAGAAAATCTAATCAATTGGGTATTAGATGATAAAAAAGAAGTCTTATCTAAAAAATTTACTTTCACAGGGCTTGCAACACCAGGGGGTTCTGGTGCATTATCAGTTGTTTTTAATGCGTATGGTTCACCTGGTACAAAAGCATTATTAAGTGATATTAGATGGCGTTATGATTACTTTTTAAAAGCCGCTAAAATGGATGTTCATGAACATAAACTTTTTGATGGTGAAGGATTCAACTTAAAAGATTTTGAACAACAATTAGACTTATTAACAAGTAATCAAAAAAGAGTAATCGTCGTCATCAATGACCCATGTCATAATCCTACTGGTTATCACTTAAGTGATTTGGAGTGGCAATCGATTATCTCAATCTTAAATAAATATCAAGATAATGAAATTGTTCTCACTTATGATCTTGCATATTTTGATTATGATCCTAGAGGCTTTAAGAACGCAAGAAACACATTTGATTTCTTTATGGATTTGAAACCTCATGTACAAGTTTTGGTTGCTTTCAGTGCATCTAAATCATTTGCAATATATGGTGTTCGTTTAGGTGGATTAATTGGATTACACCAAACAAAAGAACAATATAATTTCTTTAAGAAAGATGCATTAGAAGATGCTTTAGGTAAATGGAGTACAGCACCTTCAGTTGGTGTTGGTATCTTTAATCAATTATCTATGGATAAAGATAAATATATCTCTTCTTTAACTAAGCTTACATCAACGCTTAAATCAAGAGGTGACATTTTTCAAAAAGAAGCAAAGGAAGAAAAATTAGATATTTATCCTTATAGAGGTGGCTTCTTCGTACTTGTTAAATCAAGTAATCCGGAAGCTGATTATGAAAAATTAGCTAAAGAAAATATTTATGTTGTACCAATGGAACAAGGCCTAAGAGTCGCATTATGTGGTATTACAAATAAAGAAGTGATTGGTCTTGCCGGTAAACTTAAAAAAGTTGTTTCAAATAAATAGTTCAACTTGATTGAAAAAAATAACAGAATTTAAGGGGAGAAATCCCCTTTTTTGTTGGTTTATGTTATGATGGAGGTAATATCACTTTTCAATGAAGGGAGATAAAATCGATGCGTAAATTGATTGCATTATTAACAAATAGACTAATGTTTATTGGGTTGTTTTTCTTACTTCAAATTGGCTTAATCATTTATTTTGTTAATGTCCTTTCAACTGATTTTTATGATCTTCATTTTGGTGCAATGATTATAGGTTTTTTAATTACGTTGCATTTAATTGCTGATGATGATAATCCAATGTATAAACTACTTTGGATCATCATTCTATTAACACTACCAGTTTTTGGGGTATTATTCTATTTATACTCACGAACAGAACGTTTATCCATTTCATCTAGTTCTAGAATGAAACGCGCTCAAGCAACTAGAGAAGAAGAATTAAAAAAACAAGCAAGTGTGTTTGGTGATGAATACTTAAAACACCAAAAGTATTTGGCTAATCTCAACTTCCCAGTTTATGTCAACACAAAATCAAAATTTTTAGGTAGTGGTCAAGAAAAATTAGAAGCGTTACTTGAAGCTTTAAAAACAGCTAAGCATTTTATCTTTATGGAATATTTCATTATTACGAAATCTAAGATGTGGGATCAAATACTAGCGGTTTTAATTCAAAAACAAAAAGAAGGCGTCGAAATAAAGATTATTTATGATGACTTTGGTTCTGCGACTAAACTACCTTTCAATTATCATAAATATCTTGAACGCTTAGGTATGGAAGTTGTTAGATTTAACCCAATGAAACTCCATATTAATTACGCTATGAATTATCGAGACCATAGAAAAATTGTTGTTATTGATAATAAGATTGCTTTCACTGGTGGGGTTAATATTGGTGATGAATACACCAATAAGAAGAAGATATTTGGTCAGTGGAATGATGCTGCCATTATGGTTGAAGGTGAAGCAGTTTGGACTTTCTCAGCAATCTTCTTAGAAAACTGGCAATTTAGTAAGAAAAAAGAAATTAGTCACGAACCATATCACGTAGTACATTCGGTTCCAGGTAAATATCAATATGCACCATTTAGTGATATTCCAGTTGATAAGAATTTAACAGGTAAAAGTATATATCTTCATTTAATTAATGATGCGAAAGAATCAATCTATATTACAGCTCCTTATCTAATTCTAGATAATGAACTTGCAACAGCTTTGAAACTTGCCGCTGAAAGTGGTGTTGATGTAAATATTATCCTACCGTCAATCCCAGATAAAAAACTTGTTTATATGGTATCTGAATCTTATTCGGAGGAACTGGCTAAATATGGTGTAAAAATATTTAAATATACACCAGGGTTTATCCATTCTAAAATGATTATTGCAGATAAAAAAGTAGCAATGATTGGTTCTTCTAATTTAGACTTTAGAAGTTTGTATATGCATTTAGAAAATAACCTTTGGTTAAACGACGTAGATACAATTTCTGATATGGTTAAATACTATGAAGAAACTATAAAAAAGAGCCGCTTTGTTACGGCTCAGGATTATAAGAAACGAAATATTATTTACCGGGTATTCCGTGCAATCTTAAGAGGATTTTCACCATTACTTTGAAAGCTCACTAATCATGAATTTCATGATTGGAGTTTTTTTTGTTTTAATGAATAACATGTATTCTAATATGAATACGATTGCCCCTACGAAGTTAGCGATAATATCAAACATAGTCTCACCAACATCTGTTGATGTGCCTCCGCCTATGATTAATTGAGGCTTTCCTTGTGTAAATGTACCAAATAATGAGTCAGATGCAAATTCAAATATTTCCCATACTGCACTAATCATCATTGCAAAACTAAATATGAATAAAAGAGAGAAGATATAATTTGAGTTATTTAATTTGTTTGTTTTAATTAAGATATATAATCCAATTAAAGCACTCGAGTAGCCAAAAAAGACATGAATTAATTTATCATAATGAATATTTTCATATAAATTATAGAAGTTTAAAGATGAACCCAAAAACACTGCTAAAAAAACATAGACTGCAGTATATAGGTATAAGAATAAGTTAAACTTACCCTTTGTTAATAAACGAATCAACATTGGTATGAGTGTAAAGCATATAGTTGCAATATGACTAGTCAATCTCTTAGTTGGATCTACACCTGTTAAAAGAATCATAGTCAATAAGATCATAGCGGTAACCAACATCATTGAGTTTAGAATATATGTAAAGCCTACAACAAATTTTTTTATCCCTTCATCATTCATAAATATCCCCTCTTTTCTATGATTATATGCTCATTAAGAAAAAAAATCGGATTGACACTTTGGATCAAACGCGATTTATGAATTAAGATAAGGATTTAAACTCTTTCATGAAGTTAATTAAATTTGAATCTATTTTTTGTTGAGTTAAAATTTCTTCATTTAAGGTTTCAAAATTTGAATGATACATGATGGTATCAATGATGTATTCTTTATTTAGGTTTGAAGGTAAACCTTTAATTTCATTAAAGAATCTGAATGCGTACATACTTGAAACTAAACTATAACCCATAAATTTGTTAATCTTTGTTGCACCTTTACCAAGTTGATGGAAAAAGGCAACTAGAATCAAATCTAGGCTTTTTGATTTATTTAAAGTAGATTCAATCTTAGAAAGTATTTCAACTTCACCTTCTAGTTTTAAAATCTCAGGTAAGTATGCCGCTGAGACAAATCTTTTAACGGTATCAATTACAGAATGAGATTTCAAATATAAAATAAATTCATTGAAATTAACATCTTCATTTAAGAAACTTGATTGTGAAATGATTTTATAATCATCACAATCCATACCAATTTTAGGAGGCATCATACCTCGATACATATCTTTAATAACAAAATCAGGAACTACACGCTCTGTCTCACGGCGTTTATTTTGGAATAGAGCTAATGCCTTCGGTTCTAAAACAAGATGAAGTTCAACATAAAAACCGCGTTGTTTAAATTCGTTATATAAAAAGATTCTCTTTTTACGATCTAGATTTGTAGCATCATAAATAAGGGATTCACCATAATTAAAAACAAGCTCATGAAGTCTTGCAAAGACTTTTTGATCATCTTCTGGAGCGTGATTCGCTTTTAAAGTTTTGAATAGTTCCAGTCTGACCATATCTGACGAGAAATATGGTATTTTTTGACTTTTCCCATAGGTGGATTTTCCACTTCCTGGAACACCAACTAAAATGATTGCTTTTTTCATTAAAAAGTCCCCTTTATTTTCATGAATATGATAACACATTGTGTGTTATTCGACACAATTTAGACAACTAAAAAAAGACCCATTTTATAGAAAACGCTTTCTATTATAGAATTCCAAGCAAAAATTTTGACGACCTACTAAAATGATAGTAGATAATCATATCCAAAAAATTTATAGAAGGAGAATTAAGATATGGAAAACGCGTGGAGAGGGTTTAACGCTGGAGCATGGAATAATTCTGTTAACGTTTCAGACTTTATTAAAAAGAACTACTCTGAATATAAGGGTGACGGTTTATTCTTAGAACCTGCAGCTGAAAGCTCACTTAAATTAAATGAAGAATTTAAGAATTTACTTAAATTAGAGAAAGAAAAAGGTGGAGTTATTGAACTTGATACTAAAGTAGCTTCTACAATTGTTTCTCACAAACCAGGATATATTGATCAAAAATTAGAAAAGATTGTTGGTCTACAAACTGATGCACCGTTAAAGAGAGGCTTCTTCCCATTTGGTGGTATTCAAGTAGCTACTAAAGCTGCTGAAGCATATGGTTATAAAGTAGAACAAGAAACTATTGACCTATATACAGATATTAGAAAGACACATAACCAAGGTGTGTTTGATGCTTATACACCAGAAATCAGAAAGGCTAGAAGATCACACATCATCACTGGTTTACCAGATGGTTATGGTCGCGGAAGAATCATTGGTGACTACCGTCGTGTAGCATTATATGGTGTTGATTTCTTAATTAAAGAAAAACAAGCTCAACAAAATACATTAACATTCCCAATGACTGAAGATGTTATTAGACTTCGCGAAGAAGTATCTGAACAAATCAAGTCATTAAAAGAATTAATCCAACTTGGTGATATGTATGGCTTCGATTTAAGAAGACCAGCAGCTGACTCAAAAGAAGCTATTCAATGGTTATATTTAGCTTATCTTGCAGCAGTTAAAGAACAAAATGGTGCTGCGATGTCATTAGGTCGTGTAGATGCATTCTTAGACATCTATATTGAACGCGACTTACAAGAAGGTAAATATTCAGAATTTGAAATTCAAGAAATGGTTGACCATTTCGTAATGAAATTAAGAATGATCAGATTTGCTAGAACTCCTGAGTACAACCAATTATTTACAGGTGACCCAACATGGGTAACAGCTGTATTAGGTGGTATGACTGCTGAAGGTGGTAAATCACTTGTTACTAAAACAGCATTCCGTTTATTACACACTTTATACAACTTAGGTACATCTGCAGAACCAAACCTTACTGTATTATGGAGTGAACATTTACCAGAAGGTTTCAAAAACTTCTGTGCTAAAGTTTCTATTGATACATCATCAATTCAATATGAATCAGATGAATTAATCCGTCCAAATCATGGTGATGACTATGCTATTGCATGTTGCGTATCACCAATGATTGTTGGTAAAGAAATGCAATTCTTCGGTGCACGTGCTAACCTTGCTAAAGCATTATTATATGCATTAAATGGTGGTCGTGATGAAGTCTCTGGTGATCAAGTATTTGAAAAAACTAAGAGAGAAGTATTAAGAGCAGATGTGTTAGATTATGATGTAGTAATGGAAAGATTTGATGAAACATTAACAGAACTTGCAGAAGTATATGTGAATGCATTAAATATCATCCACTACATGCATGATAAATATGCATATGAAAAGATTGAAATGGCATTACATGATTTACATGTTACAAGATGGTTTGCAACTGGTATTGCAGGACTTTCAGTTGTAGCAGACTCATTATCAGCAATCAAATATGCTAAAGTTCATCCAATTTATGATGAAGAAAAAGGTATCATTGTTGACTTTGAAACTGTTGGTGATTTCCCTAAATATGGTAATAACGATGAAAGAGTTGACTCAATTGCAGTTGATGTCGTACGTCGTATGATGAACAAAATCAGAATGTATCCAACATATAGAAACTCAGTTGCTACAATGTCAGCATTAACAATTACATCTAATGTTGTATATGGTAAGAATACTGGTAATACACCAGATGGTCGTCGTTATGGTGAACCATTTGCACCAGGTGCTAACCCAATGCATCAACGTGATAAGAGTGGTGCTTTAAACTCATTATTATCGGTTGCTAAACTTCCTTATGAAGATTGCCGCGATGGTATTTCAAATACATTCACAATTATTCCAAAAGCGCTTGGTAAGAACATTGAAGTTGAAGGTTCAATCGTTCATTTAGAAGATGATATTCAAGTTCAAAATCTAGCTAGATTATTAGATGGTTACTTTGCAAACAATGGTTACCATTTAAACGTCAATGTATTTAACAGAGAAACATTAAAACAAGCTTACGATCATCCGGAATTATTCCCTAACTTAACAGTTCGTGTATCTGGATATGCAGTAAACTTCTCTAATTTAACAAACGAACAAAAACGTGAGGTAATGAAACGTACATTCCATGACAACTTCTAATAATGTAATATTAGGAAATGTTAATACCATTGAAACATTTGGAGCATTCGACGGACCAGGATTAAGATATGTCTTATTCTTACAAGGTTGTCCACTTCGTTGTAAATTCTGTCATAACCGTGATACTTGGGGAACCGAGGAAAACAAATTAATGACTGTAGATGAAGTTTTGAATGACTACAAAAAGTACAAAGCCTTCTATAAAGGTGGCGGCATCACCGTATCTGGTGGTGAAGCCACCCTTCAAATGGCTTTTTTAACCGAACTCTTTAAACGTGCAAAAGCATTAGGCATTCATACATGTTTAGATACTGCTGCCGGCACATTTTCTGAAAAGAGAATGGATGAATTTGATGAGTTGTTAAAATATACAGATCTTGTCTTACTCGATATTAAACATATCGATAATGATATGCACAAATGGCTATGTGGTGCGCCTAATACAAACATTTTGAAGTTTGCACAAGTTTTATCAGATAAAAAAGTTCCTACTGTTTTAAGACATGTCTTGATTCCAACGATAAATTCTCAAGAAAACTACCTCTCTCGTTTGAGAGAATTTATCGATGGACTAGACAATATCACTGGTATTGATATTCTTCCATACCATAAGTTTGGTATTAGAAAGTGGGAATCAATGGGTTTAAAGTATGAACTAGAAGATATTAATGAACCCACAAAAGAAGAAATTAAATTGGCTGAAACACTACTTAAAAAAGATTATAAGTATATGGTGTAAAAGCCTTATAGACTATTTAACTTTATATACTATGTATAATAAAAGTATCTAAAACAATTTGGATACTTTTTGTTTTATAGGGGTAATAACATGAAAAAGTATGATTATATTAAAGATGTATTAAAAATAGATCCTTTTGAGATTATTAGTTTTGGTGAGGATAAATTTAAAATCGATTTAAAACTTCAAAAAAGATTAAAAGATTTACCAGATGGTAAACTTATTTTAGTTTCAGCAATTAATCCCACTTCTTCAGGTGAAGGAAAGACAACTGTTTCAATTGGTCTTGCTCAAGGGTTTAATAAAAATGGGGACAAAGTGATGCTTGCGTTACGTGAACCTTCAATGGGACCAGTCTTTGGTATGAAAGGGGGCGCTATTGGTGGTGGAGAATCATCACTTGAACCTGGGTGGGATATTAATCTACACTTTACAGGTGATTTACATGCAATTACTGCAGCTAATAACTTACTTTCAGCCATGATTGATAATCATATTTATTTTGGTAATCAATTAAAAATCAAAGAAGTATTTTGGCAAAGAGCACTGGATGTTAATGATAGAGCATTAAGAGAAGTTCAATTAAAAACCAGAACCGATGCATTCCAAATTACAGCTGCTAGTGAAGTCATGGCAATTTTAGCACTTGCCAAAGATTTCAAAGATTTGAAACAAAGACTCTCTGAGATTTTAGTAGGTATTAACGAAGAAGGTAAGAATGTCTATGTTAAAGATTTAGGTTGTGAGGATACATTAGCATTAATCTTAAGAGATGCCATTAAGCCTAATTTAGTATTTGCTAAAGAGATGGTTCCTGCATTTGTTCATGCTGGTCCATTTGCAAATATTGCACATGGTTGCAACAGTGTGATTGCCACAAGTATGGCATTAAAACTTGCTGATTTTGTCATCACGGAAGCAGGTTTTGGTGCTGATTTAGGGATGGAAAAATTCCTACACATTAAACAACCATTACTATCAACTAAGGTAGCAGTTGTTGTTATTGTAGCAACCATAAAAGCGTTAAAATTACATGGTGGTGTAAATGAATCAGAACTTGATCAAACAAATCTCTTAGCACTTGAAAAGGGCTTAGAGAACATCGAAAAGCACTTTGAAAACTTAAATATGTTAGGTATGCGAGGTGTTGTTGCATTAAATAAATTTGCAAGTGATGCACAAGAAGAATTATTATTCTTGGAAACTTGGGCTAAAAACAAAAACATCCCATTTGGATTATCAGAAGGATTTTCTAAAGGTGGTGAAGGCACTAAAGAATTAGCTAAGCTTGTTAAAGAAGAAGCATTAAAGGGTTCTAACTTTAAACCACTGTATGATTATAAAGATAAGATTACAGATAAGGTTAAAAAAATTGCAATCAATATGTATGGTGCAGATGATGTGGTATTTTCCAAGAAAGCACTACGTAAGATTGAACAATTTAAAGAATTAGAATTTCCAATTTGTATTGCAAAAACACCACTCTCTTTATCAGGGGACGCTAGTTTAAAAGGACGTCCTAGAAACTTTTTATTAGAAATCAGTGATATAAAAGTGTCATTTGGTGCTAAACTAATTGTGGCACTTACTAAAGGCATTAATACAATGCCTGGTCTAAATGAACATCCACGTGCACTTGATTTTAGAGTGGATGATGAAGGAGAGATTATCTCATGATTTTATTAAATGGTAGAGAAACTGCAGACAAATTAAATCTAATTTTAAAAGAGGCTGTATCTAAACTACCGACTAAACCTCAACTGGATATTATTTTGATTGGTAATGATCCAGCGTCAGAATCCTATGTTAAAGGTAAACTTAAAACAGGTGAATCACTAGGCATGGTTGTTAATATTCATAACCTAGATGAAACAGTTGAAGAAAAAGTTGTCTATGATTTAATTCAAAAATTAAACAAAAGTGATGAAACCAATGGTATTCTTCTGCAACTTCCGATTCCTAAACATTTAAATGCAGATCTATTAATGGAATCAATTGATTATAAAAAAGATGTAGATGGATTCCATACAATGAATCAAGGCTTACTCTTCCAAAAGAAAAAAGGCATTCGTCCTGCAACACCTCAAGGTATTATGATGTTACTTGATGCCTATCAGATTCCTATTGAAGGTATGCGTGCGGTTGTGATTGGGAGAAGTCAAATCGTTGGTGCACCGGTTGCTAAAATGTTGTTAGATAGAAATGCAACAGTCACCATTACACACTCAAAAACAAAGAATTTATCAGACATTACTAAACAAGCAGATATTTTGATTGCGGCAATTGGTAAAGCTAAATTCGTGACCAAAGATATGGTTAAAGAAGGTGCTGTAGTTATTGACGTAGGTATTAATAGAGTTGATGGTAAACTTGTAGGAGATGTAGATTTTGAAACAGTACAGCATGTAGCAGGTTACCTAACACCGGTTCCAAAAGGTGTTGGTCCTATGACAATCTGTGCACTTGCACATAACTTATATCATTTATACTTAGAACAAAAAGGAGAAACAAGATGAAGATTTTATTACGTATTTTAAAATGGTTTTTAATTTCAGTATTCTCAATCGTATTAATTATTAGTATTTTCAACTTCCTACCATTTACCATGTCAAAAGTAGACAAAGTGAATCGCTTTGTTAAAACTGAGAAGTATCCATTGATTATTCCTCACGGAGGTGCTAAAGAATTAGCACCAGAAAATACAGTTTATTCATATGACTATTTAGTTAATGATTTAAACGCCGGCGTATTAGAAATTGACCTTTCTTTAACAAAAGATAATATCTTAATTTCACAACATAACCTAGACTTAGAAATGAGTCCAGATTCAGACATGAATGGTGCGTTAGTTCGCAACTACACATATCAAGAAATTGTTACTGAAATTATTGAGGATGATTATTATTTAGCACGTGAGTTTAGATTACCAGAAGACTTAGGTGGTACAAAACCATTTGAAAGCTTACCTTCAGATCATGAAGACATTGTAAGAATGATTCCTGCTAAAATTGAAGATATCTTCGCAACAGTTGGTAATGATGTTTTATATATTCTAGAAATCAAAGATTCACCAGGCTCACAACACTATGATGATGAAATCCATGATTATGAACTTGCTGCTCAAACTTTAATTGATTTAGTTAGAGCATATGAATTAGAAGAATATGTAGTTTTAGCATCATTCGATGATGATGTTATTGATTATTTCAAAGCTAACATTCCAGAAGTATCAGTAAATGCAGGTACATCTGAAGTTACAATGTTTGCAGTATTTTCAGCATTCCATATCGATTTCTTTTGGAACGTTAAATCAGAAGTATTAATTTTACCTGAACCAGGTTCAATGACAATTGATAGTGCAGGTACTGTGGGACTATTAAACATGTTACCAGGTATCTTTAGAGATAATATTGCGACTAAAGATGGTGATGTCTATCGACCAAACTTCATGCACTCACAAATCATTAATGATGCACACAGACACAACATGGCAGTTTTATACTGGACAGTTGATGATCCTGATCAAATGAGATTACTAATTGAATTAGGTGCTGATGGTATTATTACTGACCGTCCTGACCTTTTAAAAGCAATCATTGATGAAATGATGGCTAACGATTAAAAATAAAAACATAGGCACTTGGGGAATTTCCAAGTGCCTATACCTTTCTGGAGGGTCAGATGAAACATCCTAAAATAACAGAAATGATTGAAAAGCTTCCTGCTTGGAAAGATGAAATTAAATTACTGCGTGAGATTGCGACACAACTTGATGTAAGCGAAGAAATCAAATGGAAGCAACCAACCTATGTAGTTAACGGAGAGAATGTTTTTATTTTAAGTGTATTTAAAACTTTTTGTACGGTTCATTTTTTTAACGGAGTGTTATTAAAAGATGAAGAAAAAGTTTTAACTTCACATGGAGATTATCAACAAGCATCCAGAATCATCAAATTTAAATCACTTGAAGAAGTTCAAAGACTTGAACCAATTGTTAGAAGTTATATGATCGAGGCAATCGAGAATGCTAAACAAGGAATTAAACCAGAAAAAGAAAAAATCATTAAAGTTGTTCCATATCCATCAGAGTTATTAGAAGTTTTCGAAGAAATGCCAAGATTTAAAGAAGCGTTCGATAATTTAACTCCAGGCAGAAGAAAAGCTTACCTTTTGTATTATAATGATGGTAAGCAAAGACAAACCAGAATAAATAGAATCCATAAATATATAGATAAGATTCTAGATGGAAAAGGTATGGCAGAATAGAAAAAGGTATTTATATGAAGAAAATGATTGTCTCTGATTATGACGGAACTTTTTACCGTAATGAAAAAGAATTAAAAGAAAATATTGAATTAATTAATGCGTATCGTGCGAATGGGAATTTGTTTGTTATTGCAACCGGCCGAGCTTATACTAGTTTTATGGCTGAATTAGAAAAGAACCCAGTGCCTTATGATTATTTAATTTTATCAGGTGGGATGGTTCTTGATAAAAATCATAATGTCTTATATTATGAGGAAATTTCTAAGGAAACAACAACTAATCTTAAAGCATTGATTGATAAATATTCAAAATTTATCACACATTTTAAATATGTTGGACTAAAAGATTCAGGTGAAAATATAATCTATCCATTAACTAAAATTGCGATGCGTTTTAGTGATCTTTTAAAGGGTTATGAGTTCTCTAATCAAGCACTTAATTTATATAAGGATATTAACTGTTATATTCTATCTGTACCATCTGGAAATTACGTTGAAATTATTTCATCTAAAACAAATAAAGGGGTTGCACTAAAGTATCTACAAGACCACTTGAAATTAGATGCTGATGTTATCTTTACAATTGGTGATTCATCTAATGATTATGAGATGATTGAACTTTATAATGGGTATGTCGTTGACACTGCACAACCTGATCTTAAGTCACATGGATTTAGAGTTTCATCCATCAAAGAACTAACACAAAAATAAAAATATCACCAACGCTGGTGATATTCTTATAAACGGCTCTATGAAAGTGTTTTATTAATACTCAACGATTTCCCAAGTTACATCTTTATGGTTTTTTAAAAGTTTAGATACTGGGCAGAATCTGTGTGTCATTTCAACGATGTCTTTAGCATCTTCACCATGAACATCACGGATTGCAATCTTAGCATGTAAATGGAATTCAAAACGAGTAACATCATCTAAGAATAAGTCAACTTTGACCTCAACTCGAGAAACTGGCTCAATGCCTTTTAGCTTTAAAACAGAGTGCAAGGTAGCACTTAAACAAGTAGCCCAAGAAGCACCAATTAATTGTTCAGGATTTGTGTGATTTGAATCAGCATTTTTCACACCATCCGTTGTGAAAGTATAACCACTATCGGCCTTAACAACACCGGTTAAACCATCTGTATTTGTGATAATTGTTTCATAAACGTGTTTCATTATCTACACCTCTTTTGGTTTATTATACTATCTTTAGATAGAAAAATTAAACTTTTAGTGTTACAATTATATTGCTGAAAAAGAAAATTAGGTGATTATATGAATATATGGCATGATATTAATCCTGATCGAATCAAGCCCGGACGCTTTATCGTCTGCGTAGAGATTTCAAAGGGGAGTAAGAAAAAGTACGAACTAGATAAACAAACGGGGATGATTATCTTAGATCGAGTATTATTTACATCGGCACACTATCCAGCTAATTATGGATTCATTCCATTAACGTATGCTGGTGATAATGACCCGCTAGATGTTCTAGTTTTATGTCAAGAAGACATTGAACCAATGTCACTTGTAGAGTGTTATCCAATTGGTGTTATTAAAATGATTGACAGTGATGAAGTTGATGAGAAGATTATTGCAATTCCATTTGGTGATCCATCATTAACCCAATACACTGATTTAAAGAGTTTACCACACCACTTACTATCTGAAATTACACATTTCTTCGAAGTGTATAAATCATTAGAAGGTAAGAAAACATATATCTTAGATGTTGAATCTAAGGAAGAAGCAGAAAAAGTAATCGAAGAAGCAATAGAAACTTATAAACAAAAATTTGGAAAGAAGTAATTTATTATGGGAAGAGCATTTGAAGTAAGAAAAGTCGCAATGGCAAAAACTGCCGCAGCAAAATCTAAAGTTTATTCAAAATATGGTAAGGAAATCTACATGGCCGCTAAATCCGGTACACCTGACCCAGATACGAATGCAACTTTAAGAAGAATCATTGAAAAGGCAAAGAAAGAA
This sequence comes from Acholeplasma sp. ORD1043, assembly GCF_057808485.1. Taxonomy (NCBI): domain Bacteria; kingdom Bacillati; phylum Mycoplasmatota; class Mollicutes; order Acholeplasmatales; family Acholeplasmataceae; genus Acholeplasma; species Acholeplasma sp. ORD1043. The sequence goes on from NZ_JAQLOJ010000010.1 coordinate 55,820, forward strand.
CAAGTTACAGCAGATGTAATTAAACGTGCAATTGAAAAAGCGGCTGGAGGTAGTGATGAAAACTATACAGAAATCCGATATGAAGGATTTGGACCTGGTAATAGTTTATTCATCGTAGAATGCTTAACAGACAATACTAACAGATCATTATCTGATGTTAGAACTCAATTCAATAAAGCTTATGGCAAATTAGGCGTATCAGGTTCTGTTTTACACCAATTTGAACACCGCGCTGTTTTTGAAATTGAAAAAACCGAAGAAGAAATCTTAGAGTTCTTAATCGAAAACGATATTAACGTCATTGACGTTGAAGCAGAAGATGGCAAAGTAACATTATATGCAGAGCCAACTGACTATGCAGCTATTAAAGATGCATTAAAAGCTGCAAACATTGAAACAACTCAAGATACAATCATGTTTATTCCAATGACAGAGGTTGAAATAACAGATCCTGAAGATCTTGCAAAGTTCGAACGTTTAGTTGCGGGCTTAGAAGACCTAGACGACGTATCTAACGTATATCATAACGTAAAATAAAAGTGTTTTAATTAACACTTTTTCTTCATTAAAGGGGGAGCTTTATGCGAAGAAGTGCACACTATTGGTTCGTTTTTTCTTATACCTTATTTTTCACCATTTTGTTCATGGTGATGTTCTTTGTTATGAGTGACAATGATGCCAGAGATATGGTGCTAGTTATCATCTTTGCCAGTGCTTTAGTACTAATTATCCCTACCCTAATGATTTTAAGATATCCGCTTTATAAAGCCTTTAACCTTTATCATCAAGGAAGGTTCGAAGAATTATTAAAATACGGGGAAAAACATTTGGATTTAGTTTTAAATATCGACGTTCAAAATATGCATGTGCTGATTGCGGTTGCTTGTTTTACTTTATATGATGATGTTGGTTTTGTTTCCCATATGAAGCATGTGAAACATAAAAATATGCTCCCAACCAAGTATGCATTCTTATCCATTTATTATGGCGTTCATGGTCGTGAGCCTGAATGTTTAGATAATTATCTCCTGTTTAAAGAACACGCGAAGCATATTCATCCATATAGTGCTAGACTACGATTTTTAAAATTAATGAAAAATTTCCATTTAGTGATTACTGGTCAAGCCTCTCAAACCGCTTATGAAGACATTATGCTTGATAATAAGAATCCAAGAATCACCAAATTCATTCGTGAATTTATGCCTAAAAACAATTAAAAAGCCCCAAAATTTTACATGATTTATTGAAAGCGTTATCAATTATAGAATTGTTTGCAAATCAATATACAAGTCTTTAAAATGGAAGTGTCATAACGATCCTTCCATTTTTTTATGAAATAATATTTCTATTTATATTAAAATATAAAAAAATATTCAATGGTATAATTTAAGCATACGAGAAGATACGAGGTACTTACTATGCTTAAAAATTACGATCCATCTTTATTTGAAGCGATTGAAAAAGAAAGACAAAGACAAGAAGCCCATATTGAGTTGATTGCATCTGAAAACTTTGTTTCAGAAGCAGTATTAGAAGCTCAAGGATCTATTCTGACGAATAAATATGCAGAAGGTTATCCACATAATAGATATTATGGGGGCTGCGAGTTTGTAGACATCGTTGAAGAATTAGCGCAAGAAAGACTAAAGGCGCTTTTCAACGTCAAATACGTTAATGTTCAACCACACTCGGGTTCAAGTGCGAATGCAGCTGCATTAAATGCACTACTTAATCCAGGAGATAAAATCCTAGGCATGAGTCTAAATGCTGGTGGACACTTAACTCATGGATATAAACTTTCATTTTCAGGTAAGTATTACGATGCCCACGCTTATGGTGTATCAGAACAAAATGAAGAAATCGATTATGAAGAAGTGAAAAAAATAGCACTTGAAATACAGCCTAAATTAATTATTGCTGGCGCAAGTGCTTACTCAAAAGTGATTGATTTTGCTAAATTTAGAGAAATTGCTGATTTAGTTGGTGCTTATCTTATGGTTGATATGGCACATATTGCAGGATTAGTTGCTGCAGGGCTTCACCCTTCACCAATTCCTTATGCAGATATTGTTACATCGACTACCCACAAAACTTTAAGAGGTCCACGTGGGGGCATCATTATGACAAATAAAGAATCAGTCGCTAAAAAAGTTGATAAGGCAGTATTCCCAGGTGAACAAGGTGGACCTTTAATGCATGTGATTGCAGCAAAAGCCGTAGCCTTCAAAGAAGCATTAGAACCAGGGTTCAAATTATATCAACAACAAGTGATTAAAAACGCTAAAGCAATGTCAGATACCTTTAAATCATTAGGTTACAGAGTAATCTCAGGTGGTACTGAAAATCATTTAGTTTTAGTCGATATTAAATCCAAATTAGGTATTACTGGAAAACAAGCTGAGGAAGCTTTATATAAAGTAAATATCACAATTAATAAAAACTCAATTCCATTTGACCAAGAGAAACCAGCCTTTACCTCAGGTATCAGAGTTGGTTCACCAGCAATGACAACTAAAGGATTTAAAGAAGATGAGTTTAAACAAGTTGTCTTATGGATTCATGAAGTTTTAACTAATTTAGATCAAGAAGCAGTTTTAAACAAAGTTAAAAAAGAAGTTACTAGTCTAACGAAGAAATTCAACTAAAATTAAGAAGGAGTGATCAGTAATGATTACGAGAACAAGATTTATCCCAGAGGGGAAAAAAGTATTAAAAAAACTCCCTTTAGTTCATTATCTAGAGGCACCATATTTATACTATCCAATGACAAATCAACGTTGTCCTGAAGGTGAAACATGTGTTGTATTTGGACAGTTCGTTAAAGTTGGTGAAGTGATTGGAACAAGAAAAGGTGCTTTTTTTGAACAACCAATTCACGCAACAGTTTCTGGTGAAGTTGTTGGTCATGAAATGAAATATGACGCATCGGGCCAAAAAGTAAACTGCATGATTGTCAAAAATGATTTTAAATATGAAATTCATGAATCAGTTAAATCAAGAACTGATGAAGAAATCATGGCATTAACTAAAGCAGACTACGTTGAAATTGCTAAAAATGCTGGTTTAGTTGGTTTAGGTGGATCAGGGTTTCCAACCTACATTAAGTTAAATACTAAAGCTAAAATTGATATCGTACTTGCTAATGGAGTAGAGTGTGAACCTAAATTAATTTCTGACTATGAACTCATGATGAATTATCCAGATGAATTAATTAAAGGTTTAATTTATTCAATGAGAGCACTTGATGCTAAAACAGGGATTATTGCGGTTAAGAAAAAATATAATGAATTGGTTGAACGTATCAACTTCGCTTTAAACTCATATACAGAATATGATATTAAAGTTGTTCCAGTTGGTAATTACTACCCACAAGGTTGGGAATTAGAAGCAATCAAATCTGCAACGGGTATTGTAGTACCTCAAGGTAAACTTCCTGCAGATTATGGTGTTGTTCCATTTAACGTTTCAACACTTCAATCTCTATACCATGCCGTTAAGTTTGGTTTACCAGTACTTGAAAGATACTTCGTTTTATCAGGTGATGGTGTCGTTAATAAATCATTCAAAATTAGAATTGGTACACCAATTCAAAATTTAATCGAAAAAGCTGGCGGTTATGTTGATAACCATATTCCAAAAACATTAATTATTGGTGGACCAATGATGGGTACTAACTTAGTATCTGATGATATTATTGCAACCCATACATCAACATCATTAATTGTTCAAAATACAGTATATGATAATGAAGATCCATGTATCCATTGTGCATCATGTGTATATTCATGTCCTGTTCAAATTCAACCAGTTCAAATCATGAACGCGGTTAAAGCTAAAGATAAAGATTTCTTACAATCATTATCTGTCAATAAATGTATTGAATGTGGCTTATGTTCATTCGTATGTCCATCTAAGATTCACTTAACAGATTACATGCGTCAAGGTAAACGTATGTTAAGAGAAGGGAAGTAGTGCTTATGTATAGTAATATGACATTTTCAAAGAAAACATCACCATACATTCGTAAAGCTACTTCAACTAAACGAATGATGTTTGATGTGTTAATCGCATTAACACCAGTAACATTCTATTCAATTTATCGATTTGGCATAGATGCCTTAATTAGAATCTTATTATCAGTTATCGTTTTTGCATTAGTTGAGTTAGTATACTTTCTAGCAACAACTAAAGCTGAAGGACATGACTTACAAGAAAAATTAGTTAATAAATTTAAGAAGTATTCAATCAATAACTTCTCAGCACCAGCCGTATCTGGCTTAATTTACGCGATGTTATTACCTGATCAATTACATCTTTATGTAGTGATTATGGGGGCATTATTTGGTGCACTTGTTGGTAAGATGATCTTTGGCGGCTTAGGATTTAACGTATTTAACCCTGCTGCCATTGGTAGAGTATTTATTGCAGTTGCATTTACATCATTCTTCCAAGGCAGTTATGGTTTAGTTGATGCTGCTGCTGGAGCAACAGCTCTATCAACTAATTTCCCTAACGTCTTAAACTCATACTCAATTCTAGATTTACTAAGTGGTAACATCCCGGGTTCACTGGGTGAAGTAAATACACTAGCAATTCTAGCCGGCGCTATCTATTTATTTGTAAGAAAGAGTGCAGATATTAGACCTGCCTTATCAGCATTAGTTGTATTTACCGGATTAAGTTTAGTTGCAGGTATAATCCTATATCCAAACTTAGTTGTTGAATATGTGTTATACCAAGTCTTATCAGGTGGCTTAATCTTTGGTTTAGCCTTTATGATTACAGACCCAGCAACATCACCAATTACAAGACCTGGACGTTATATCTTTGGTTTAATTATTGGTACCTTAGTGTTTGCTATTAGACAATTTGGTAATCTACCAGAAGGTATGGCATTCGCGCTATTAATTGGTAACCTACTTGTTCCACTTTTAGATTATCCAACTTGGGCTAAAAACCCTATCAAATTAAAATTCATCCTAGGATATATCATTGCCTTTGTAGTGATTTTAGGTGGAACCTTCCTTATTTTAGGAGGCTATATTATATGAAATTAAAAAATCTTATTGTAGTATTCTCTGCATTTATTGTTAGCTTTGGTTTAATTTTTGCAACTTATGCAATTTTTAACCCAATTAAATTAGCAAGAGAAAAAGAAGAAGCATTAGCTCAAATTAAAGTATTAGTAGCAGATGCAACAGATTTTGAATCAAATAAATTAGAAACCATCGATGGTGTTGAAATTTTACTTTCAGCAAAACTTTACAAGGGTGAAGATCCACTTGGCTACGTATATGAAGCAAATTCTAAGAATGGTTTTGGTAACATCCGTGTGATGATTGCTGTTGGTCTTGATGAAAAAATCACCGATGTTAAGATGGTTGAATTAAACCAAACTATGTATCAATCAAAATCAGAAGCCTTATTAAATAATTATAAATTCCAAAAGTTATCACCAAATGTCTCATCTACTCAAGCAGGGGCAACATCTATTTCATTAAATACAATCATGGATATGATGAATGTAATTGGTGTGCATCATGAAGGTATTGTTAAATTTGATATTCCCAAACCTTATAAAGATTTCTTTGGTGATTATGAAATCAAATCAACTTCACAATCAACTATTTCTGGTGCGACTGTTAAAGTAGAAGAAATCGATGGAAAGGGCTTTGTATATACAGTTACTAAAGATGGACTATATCAAACAGATAATCTAACTAAGAAGTTCATAACCTTACAAGTAGCTGTTGATAATGATGGCAAGATCATTGGTGTATTATTACCAAATGAACTATATCTACATACTAAAGGCTACTATGCTAAAGCATTAGCTTATGCACAAAGTTTTGTTAATATCGACCTTAATGCTGTTCCAGATGCTTATTCTGGTGTTTCTAGTGATGATGGCGAACCAAACAACTCTAAGCTTTTAATCCATGAGTTATTCTTAATTGCTAAGGAGGCTAATGCATAATGAAAAGAGAAAACATTTTACTTGTCTTAGCATTTACATTAATGTTAGTTGTCTCAATTGCTTTAATGGGTATCCAATCAACATTACCAACAAGTGAAGTTGATAAAATGTTTGGTCAAAAGGTTTCAATTGTAAATGAAAAACCTGTAATTGATGCAAATATCATGTCTCAAGCAGATGTTCTTGATTTATTTGGCAACAAAATTGCTGACATCTACGTAACAAGAACTAACAATTCATACTTTTATTTAGAATTATATGTAGCAATTGATGCTAATGGTAAAGTTTACGCAATCGATAAAAAGGTTGAAACTTACGATTCAACATCAGCTTCATATTTCCCATTAGTACGTGAGTACTTATTAAAGAACTATGGTGGCTTATACTTTGAAAACGTACAATTCGTTGATGGTGCTGCCGGTGCTTCAACAATTGAAGTATCTCGTTCTGCAATCAAAAATATTATTTCTCACGTTATTACATTCCATATTGGTGAACCAGTTGACTATATTAAGGATATGTTTGGTGGCGATTATTTAGTACAATCAACAGAAACCATTTCTGGTATTAAAGTAACTACAGTTTTATTTGGTGGTGAAACTTATAAAGTTTATGAACATACTAAAGAAGGTTCATACTTTGACCGCCAAACAACCCATATGGCGACTGTGACAGTTGTTATTGCGTTAGATGATGCAAAAGTAATTAGATATGGTATCTTACCAGATGAACTTTATAACCATACACACGGTAGATTCATTACCGCATCTAAAGAATTCTTAACTACTTTTATTGGTTTAAATATTAATGCATCACTTCCAGAATCTACAACTGGCCCAACTGAGAATTCAAAAGGTACTCAATACTTAATTAGACAAATAATTGATGAGATTAAGGAGGTTGCATGATGAATAAAAAGTTAATTAGAGATCTTAGTATTTTATCGATCCTTCCTTTAATCTATGTTGCAAACAGTTTAGAAAAAGGTATTTTACTTGGTGCAATCTTACTTATTGTAAGTATGGCACTTAAGGGTGTATCAATCCTTTCGGATAAGTTCTTAGAAAGAAGAATCTCAACTTACGTTAAATTAATGTTAGGTGCAGCTTTAATTTTAGTTATTCAAGTTGTCTTGTCTGCATACTTTACATTAGATCAATTATTCTCACTTTATTTATCACTTATCTTATTTAATGTGAATGTAATGTATAAAGAAGAAGAAACGCTAAATGTCGTTGAGCATTTAATCTCAAATGTGGCTGCAGTAGTTTTAATTATTGTAATAGCATTTTTCCGTGAATTTTTAGGTACTGGTGCAATCTCATTTAAAACAATTGCAAACTTCAGTACAGTAATTTTTGAATCACAATATGCAATTGGATTCTTAACAAATGCATCAGGTGGTTTCATCTTAGCAGGGTTCACCTTTGGTATCCTTAATGCAATTCCTTTAGAAAGAGAGGAAAAAGCTGATGTTATTTAGTATGTTATCAAGTATTTTAGCTGCAGCAATCCTATCTAATGTATTAACTCAAGGGATTGGATTAGAATTACTAGCTGAAAACCAATTTAGAGTAAAACCAGTCGTAAAAAATGCAACTTTAATTGCAATTGCTTCACTTGTGATCTTTGTTATTGACTATTTTGTATACAGTTTTGTCTTATTACCATTAGGACTAGAAATCTTTAATTTATTAATTTTAGTCGTCTTAATGATTGTAGTTAACGAATTATATCGTATTTTAGTTGCAAAACTAAAGTTTGATTTACCAAAGAGTGATACATTAATGTTACATTCTGCAATTTTACTTGTAGGATTACTTGGTTTAAACAGCCAATACTTCGAATTAGCATTTATCACAACATTAGGATCATTATTAGGATTTATTGGTATTTCAATTCTACTAACTATGAATGTTTCAAGAATGCGCGTTTCACCGATGTTAAAATCATTTAAAGGGTTACCAATTCTGTTAATTTTATTAGGCTTAATTGCTTTAGTATTATCAGGATTAGGTGGCATATTCTAAAAAAGGAATTTTATGAAGAAAATATATCTCGTGTTAACATCCATCTTAATCGCGATTTCTTTACTTGCATGTGTACCAACAAAGAATCCTGCAAACAATAAAGAACGTGTCAATATTTTGGTATCAACAATGCATACTTATATTTCAGGTCATGTTTATGTTGAAAAAGAATTAAAGGATGAAGTTGTTCAAGGTATTGAAGATATTTTTGATCTCTACAATGACTTAACAGATAACTTTGTTCAACAAGGGGATGTAAAGGGTATATATTATATTAACCAACAAGCAGAACTTTCAGAAGTGGAAGCGACTGTTGAAATCGAAAAAGAACTTTATGATTTATTACAATTAGGTCTTGATGTTATGGAAGAAACCAACGGTTACTTTGACATGACAATCGGTAAAATTGTACAGGTTTGGAAAGACTTAATCGATGAAATTAAACAGGATGAAATTGTCTCGGAGGAAAGATTAAATCAAGTCTACCAAGCAGTAGATGCGATCGTATTACCAGAAGACCCAATTCATTTGTTTGAATCAGAGGGTAAATATTTTGTAACCTTAAAACACGGAGCCTCACTTGATTTAGGCGCAATAGCTAAAGGCTATGCTGTCCAAAGAGTGGTCGAATATATAGAATCAAAAGGCATAGAGTCTTACCTTATTTCAGGGGGATCATCATCAATTGTTTATGGAAAAAATAATCCAAGAACAGCAAATGGTGATTATGTCATTGAACTTGTTAACCCATTAAATCCAGTCATGTTTGGTGGTTATGCCGAATATGACGGACAAAATAAATCGATTACTACCTCAGGTAGTTATGAACAATACGTTGAAGATGCACAAGGAAATTGGTATCACCATATCATTTCTCCTAAAACAAGACGTCCAGCTAATTACTACTATACATTGACCATTATTGGTCAAGATGCAGGACTTCTTGATGCATACTCAACAGCACTATTTTGTATGGAAAGTAGCGCAGTTTTAGACTTCTTAAAGGATAAGGGTATTGAGGCTTCAAGCTTCAATCTTGACAGTACAGTAACTACTTACTTTATGGGCTCAGGATATAGACCTAAGTAATTATGAAAAGAAAAGACTTTATCATTATTGGCACATTGTTAATCGTTTTTAGTTTGATTTTCGTCTGGGTGACTTTTTTCGGCACGTCTGAAGGAAAATTAGCTAAAGTGTATCAAGGTAGTCAAGTGGTGATTGAAGTCGATTTTGAAACTAAACAAATCAAAACATTTAAACAAAAAGATTATGAAGATTACCCTAAATTAACCACTCCAGTTGAAGGAGAAGGTGGCGATGTAGCCTATATTATTATGGGTTCATATGAAATAAATGGGATACGAACAGAGGCCTTCATTGAAATTGACTGGGATACAAATAGTATCCGAATCGAACGTGATTCAACACCAAAACAAATTGGTGTCACACGCGGTTGGTATAATGGTCAAGGGTTACCAGTTGTATCTTTACCTAACCAAATTTTTATTAGGTTTGAGGAGTTAATCGACACAGGATTGGATGGCACAGTATGAAAAACACCAGAGAAATAACCATTCTATCTATGTTGCTTGCGATTGCAATTGTACTTAATGTGATAGAGATGCAAATTAATATCATTCCAGTACCAGGAGCAAAAATTGGTTTTGCTAATATCGTCACTGTGATCGTGCTTTACATGTATGGATTTAGAAAAGCTAGTCTTGTTACCTTGTTACGGGTATTAATTGTTGCACTCTTATATCGTTCATTTACCTTAACCTTTTGGATGGGTTTTGGCGGGGCAGTATCATCTATTCTTGTTATGGGAGTTTTGAAACATTGGTTTAAGATTCACACTATTACAGTCTCAGTTCTTGGTGCAATTACGCATACAATTGGACAGGTAGTAGTTGGTATGATATTACTAGAAACAGAGCTTTTGATTCTATATTTACCACTAATGTTATTAATCTCTGTCCCAGCAGGTATCTTAACCGGTATTATCGCAGACAGATTCTTGAAATCCTTTAGCCATGTAGCTAAGGTCAAATCTTATTAATTAAGTGAAAAATTTTAAAAAGAAACAACTTGAATTTTATCATTGCATAATGTTATATCAGATGATATAATGAAATGGCGTAAAACTTACTATGAGGTTTAACCCTTATGGCGGAAGGAGAAAACACATGAGAAAAGATATTCATCCAAAAACTAGATTAGTTATCTTCGAAGATGCTCAAACTAAGAGACAGTTTTTAATTGAATCATCAATCAACACAAAAGACCAAGCAGTTTATGAAAAAGATGGTAAGACATATCCAGTCGTTCGCTTAGAAGTGACTTCAGATACTCACCCATTCTATACTGGTGAACAAACATTCATCGCTCAAGCTGGTCAAGTTGACAAGTTCAATAAGCGTTTAGAAAAATCTAAAAAATAAACAATAAGCGAGATAATTATCTCGCTTTTTGATATAATGACTTCGAAAGTGGGGGAAAGACATGTATCATACATATAAAAATGGTTTTATTGAAGTTGTATGTGGACCGATGTTTGCAGGTAAAACTGAAGAACTTATTCGTCGTGCAAGACGTCTTCGCTATGCAAAACAAAACTTTCAGGTATTTAAACCCATTATCGATAATCGTTATTCATCAAAAGCTGAAATTGTTAGTCATAACCTACTTACAGAAGAAGCAATTTTAATCGAAAAAGCATCAGATATTTTAGAAAAAATAGATCCTAGAGCAGATGCAATCATCATTGATGAGGCACAGTTCTTAGATAAAGAAATTGTAAAAATTGCAGATCAACTTGCAGACTCTGGACTTCGTGTCATTATCGGTGGACTTGATCGTGATTTTAGAGGGGAACCTTTCGGACCAATGGGAGACTTACTTGCGATTGCTGAGTTTGTCACTAAACTGACTGCAATTTGTGTAAAAGAAGGAACACCAGCAACAAGAACCCAAAGAATTATCGATGGACGTCCAGCATCATACGATGACCCAATCATTGTTGTTGGTGCGAGCGAAGCTTATGAACCAAGAAGCCGACATGCTCATGAAGTACCCAATAAAAAGTAATCATGGAAAAACATACATATTTCATGAAAGAAGCCTTAAAAGAGGCAAAAAAAGCGTATAATAAAGATGAAGTCCCAGTTGGGTCTGTGGTGGTTTATGAAGATAAAATCATCGCAAGAGCCCACAATTTACGTGAAAGCAAACAAGACTTCACAAGCCATGCTGAACTTCATGCAATGCTAAAAGCAAGTAAGAAAATCGGCAGTTGGCGACTTGAAAAATGCAGCGTTTATGTTACACTAGAACCATGCAGTATGTGTGCTGGTGCTATGATCCAAGCCCGTATAGAAAAACTCTATTACGGTGCAAAAGATCCTAAAGCTGGTGCAGTTGAAAGTGTTCTAAAATTGCTTGATAATCGCTTTAACCACCAAATTGAGTATGTGGGTGGAATCTTAGAAGAAGAAGCTAGCAATTTACTAAAAACTTTCTTTAAAAACTTAAGAGAAACCAAATAGAACATCTCTATAGGGTATTCTCATTCAACACTAAGGGATGAACCTGGTCAGGTCTTGATTGAAGCAGCCATAAGTTACCTGGTGTGTGGGTGAGGATACCCTATGGAGATGTTTTACTTGAAAATTATATCTCATGATATAATTAAAAATAGACTATAAAACTACTTTCGGAGGAAAAAAGATATGAAAATGTTACCAAAAGAATACGATAAAGCGGTCGGAGAACCTTTTAGAGTCGAAGACTATCGTGGTGCTAAATTAGAAATGTATTACTTAGACGATCGTGCAGATTATTCAAAATTTGCAAGCCGTGGTCGTTTCTCAGTATGGACTTCTAATGGTGTTGATTATCGTCTATTTGTCGATAAAGGATATTACACAGCAGTATCAGATTTATACCAAAATGAAATTAACACAATCTGGTTAGATTTCACAAATTCTATTTATGCTGAACAAAAGAGATTATCAAATAAATATATGCTAATTTCATTTGTTATGCTATTTGTTTTACTAGGTATTTCACTTGCAGCTCAAACTTGGTTCTCTGATGCTCAAGACACTGTTTTCTTAGTTTCAATCGTGGCATTATTTGTTGGACTATTTGGTTCATCATCATTACAACAAAAGAAATTACGTGCTTTAGTTGATGTTGAAAACAAGAAAGCTACAGATTTAATTCGTGAAGCAATTGGTGAAGATGCATTCCAACAAATCTTAACAAACCAAGAAACTTATTATCAACAATATTTCCAACCAGCAGCTGATGAAACTGATACAGAAGAAATCGAAGTTGAAGCATTAGATCAAGAAGCAACAGAAGAAATTCAAGCTGAATTAGAAAACAAAGATGGAGAAAACAATGAATAAAGATTTATTAGCAATTAATACCCTACGTATGTTAGGTGTTGATGCCATTAATCGCGCAAATAGCGGCCACCCTGGTATTGTAATAGGGGCAGCACCAATGGCTCATACATTGTTTACAAAACATATTAATATTTATCCCAAGGTTTCTAATTGGATTAACCGCGATAGATTTGTTCTATCAGCAGGACATGGTTCAATGTTACTTTACGGTTTAAACCATTTATCAGGTTATAAATTATCAATTGAAGATATCAAATCATTTAGAGATTACCCAGGATTAACACCTGGTCATCCTGAATATGGTCATACAGACGGTGTTGAAACGACATCTGGTCCACTAGGACAAGGTATTTCAAATGCAGTAGGTATGGTGCTTGCTGAAAAACACTTAGCAGCAAGATTTAATAAAGAAGGATTTAACATTGTTGACCACTATACATACGTATTATGTGGAGACGGTGACCTTCAAGAAGGGGTTGCATTAGAGGCAATCTCACTTGCTGGTCATTTAGGATTAGGTAAATTAATTGTATTATTTGATTCAAATGATATTCAATTAGATGGACCAACTAAATGGGCAGTCACAGAAGATGTTAAAAAGAAATTTGAAGCTCAAAACTGGCATTACTTAAAAGTAAATGATGGTGATGACATCGCAGCAGTTAATCGTGCGATTGCTAAAGCTAAACAAGTTCTAGATAAACCGACCATTATTGAAGTTAAGACAATTATAGGTAAAGGAACTAGAATTGCAGGAACCCATAAAGTTCACGGTGCAGCAATTGGTGAAGAAGAACGTGAATACTTTGCTAACTACTTAGGTTATACATATAAACCATTTGAAGTTGCACCTGAAGTATATTCACTATATAAATCAAAAGTATTTAACCGTGGTAAGAAAGCCTATAAAGCATGGGAAGCAATGTTTGCAAGCTATAAAAATGAATACCCAGAACTTGCAAGTCAATTTGAATCATTCCTAAAAGGCGAAGTTAAAGTTAATTTTGATCAATTAGTCTTTGAACCAGGTAGTAAAGATGCAACCCGTAATATGATGGGTAAAGCATTAGATTTACTTTCAAAAGAAAACCTTAATATCATCGGTGGGTCTGCGGACCTTACATCATCAACTAAGGCTAAGGGAGCGGATGGTAACTTCCAACGCGATAACCTATTAGGTAGAAATATTAGTTATGGTGTTAGAGAACACGCGATGGGTTCAATTACAAATGGTATTAATCTACATGGTGGATTAAAAGCATTCTCTGGTGCATTCTTTGTCTTCTCAGACTATATGAAACCACCAGTACGCTTAGCGGCGATGATGCATCTACCTTCAGTTTTCGTGTTCTCACACGATTCGGTTGCTGTTGGTGAAGATGGTCCAACCCATGAACCAATTGAACAATTAATCGGTCTAAGAACAATTCCTAATTTAAATGTGATTAGACCAGCAGACGGAAATGAAACAAAAGCAGCGGTAGAGATTGCATTTACTGCAACTAAAACACCAACTGCAATTATTACAACCCGTCAAAATGTAACTAACCTTGCAACAACTTCAAAAGAAGGTGTTTTAAAGGGTGGTTATATCGTTGATAAAGAAGAAAAGAGATTAGATGGTATCTTACTTGCTGCAGGGTCTGAAGTATCACTTGCAGTTGAGGCTAAGAAACTATTAAAGGAACAAGGTTTTGATGTCCGTGTTGTCTCAATGCCCTCACACTTTAACTTCTTAAATCAACCTCAAAAATATCAAGATTCAATTTTACCTAAAAATGTTAAAACATTAGCGGTAGAAATGGGATCAAGTTATTCTTGGTTTAGATTTACCCCATACGTTTATGGTATTGACACATTTGGAGTTTCTGCCTCTGTCAATAAAGTATTAGAAGTCTTTGGCTTCACAAAAGAAAAAGTAGCAGAAAAGTTTGTAGAGATTATAAAGAAATAAGGTAGTCGCATGATTTATGATGGCATCATCGTCGGCGCAGGACATGCAGGCGTAGAAGCTGCACTTGCAATGGCAAGAATGAAGTTAAATACACTTTTAATTACAGGCAACATTGAAAAAGTTGCCACTTTGCCTTGCAATCCATCCATTGGTGGACCTGCAAAAGGTATTGTTGTAAGAGAAATTGACGCATTAGGCGGTGAAATGGGGCGTGCCGCAGACTTAGGTCAAATCCAAATGAAGATGTTAAATTCTTCAAAAGGACCAGCCGTACGTGCGTTACGCGCGCAAATTGATAAATTAGAGTATCCAAAAATCATGAGAAAAGCGTTAGAATCTCAAGAGAATTTAACCATTCTTCAAGGTTTTGTCGATCGTCTAATTGTAGAAGATAAAGAAGCCAAAGGGGTTATCTTAGAAAACGGAGAACAAGTTTTTGGTAAGACTGTAGTTATTACAACCGGTACTTATCTTGCTTCTCAAATCTTAATTGGTCATGAGAAAACACCAAGTGGTCCGCATGGAGAAAAAACAACTTATGGTATTTCTGGTCAATTAAAAGAATTAGGGTTCCAAGTAATCAGATTAAAAACTGGAACACCACCTAGAATTGCGAAAGACTCAATTGACTATAGTGTTGCGACCCCACAACCAGGAGATACAAAACTCCAAACATTCTCTTATGATTCACCAATCACTGAATTAGGCTATCAAGAAGACTGTTATTTAATTCATACAACACTAGAAACCAAGGACATTATCTTTAATAACCTAGGTGAAAGTGCGATGTATGGTGGTGTTGTTGAAGGGGTCGGTCCAAGATATTGTCCTTCAATCGAAGACAAGTTTGTAAGATTCCAAGATAAAGATCGCCATCAAATATTCCTAGAGCCCGAAAGTTTATCACTTGATGAAATTTATGTCCAAGGTTTTTCAACATCGATGCCAAGACATATTCAAGAAAAGATGATCAAATCTTTACCTGGTATGCAAAATGCAAGAATTGTTAAATATGCATACGCAATTGAATATGATGCGATTAACCCAAATCAATTATTTAGATCACTTGAAACTAAAGTTATTAAAAACTTATTCTGTGCTGGTCAAATTAATGGTACATCTGGCTATGAAGAAGCGGCTTGCCAAGGTTTAATGGCAGGTATTAATGCTGGTTTGAAGGTGCAAGGTAAAGAACCACTTGTCTTAAAACGTAATGAAGCATATATTGGTGTATTAATTGATGATTTAATTACTAAAGGCACCTATGAACCATATCGTTTATTAACATCACGCGCTGAACATAGACTCTTACTACGTCATGACAATGCAGATTTACGTCTTCGTGACTATGGTTATCAAATTGGTTTAGTCGATGAAGTGCGTTATCAAAAATTCCAAAATAAAAAAGAAACAATTGCTCGTTTAATCCAAAAAGCAAAATCATTAAGAATTAATCCGACAGAAGAAAATCTTTCTTATTTAGCATCACAGAACTCTGCACCAATTTATGAAGGGGTTTATGTATATGATTTACTTAAACGTCCAGAACTTGGTTTAGAAACCTTAAAATACTTCCTACAAGAAAATGAATCAGATGATATTTATGAACAAGTAGATATTCATATCAAATATCAAGGATATATTGAAAAAGCAGAACGTGAAGCAGAAAAAGTATCTAGATTTGAAACTAGACATATTCCAGTTGATATCAACTATGAAGAAGTTAAAAACATTTCAAAAGAAGCTAGAGAAAAGCTAAATAAAGTACGTCCAGAAACACTAGGACAAGCAACCCGTATTTTAGGCGTTAATCCTTCTGATATTTCGGTTCTTATGATTTATTTAGAGAATCGCTATGCACAATAATTACTTAGAACAAATTCCGCAAACGAAGGTTGATAAGTTATCCTTACAATCTTCGTTTGAGAAATATAAAGAAATATTAATTGAATATAATAAACATACAAATCTAACAAGAATAGTAGATGAAGATGAAGTGTATATCAAACACTTTCTTGACTCTACTTTAATTGGCAATTTAATTGACTTTAATAGTATTGAATCTATATGTGATATGGGTAGTGGTGCCGGGTTTCCTGGTGTACCGTTATTATTGATCTATCCACACTTAAAATTAACGATTGTTGAGAGTCAAATAAAACGTGTTGAATTTTTAAAGAAGCTACGTGAAACTTTAAATATTGATTTTGAAATTGTTCACGAAAGAGCAGAAGTCTTTGCACACAAAAACATTAAAAGGTTTGATATTGTGACAGCACGCGCACTAGGCGAACTGTCAATGATTTTAGAGTTTGGTGTACCGATGCTTAAAGTTGATGGATATTTCATTGCACCTAAGGGTTCAAAATATGAAGAAGAAATCAACATAGCGAAAAAAGCAATGGAAACTTTAAAGGTTGAAATTAAGAAAATTGACACATTTTCCTTACCGCTTGAAAATGGGTTTAGAGCAAATATTTTATTGCAAAAAAAATCCCACATTTCAGGCTACCCAAGACCGTATGCTAAGATGCTAAAAAAACCATTATAGGATGATTGTATGAATGAGAATTTTGAAGTTGGTCAATTAATAAAAACTAAGAAGCCTCATGTCTGTGGATCAAAAGAATGGGAAATAACAAGAGTTGGTGCAGACATTAAATTGAAGTGCACTGGCTGTGGCAGAGAGATTATTTTGATGCGTTTTGAGCTAAATAAGCGCATTATTAGATAAAATCCTTGCAAATACGACTTATTTTTGTTATCTATATATATGTATATATAATGCACTTTCACTAATTTTTAAATTAAATAAAAAAAGTGACAAAAAGTGGTTGCATTTTTAATTGTCTTACGATAGAATAATTAAGCATGCAATGTGCGGGGAGGTAGCGAAGAGGCTAAACGCGGCAGACTGTAAATCTGTTCCCTCAGGGTTCGGCAGTTCGAATCTGTCCCTCCCCACCATTTCTATTATTAAAATAATAAGTCAAATTAATTTTGTTAAAAATATAGTTGACACTGTTATGACCTAGTGATAGAATAAGTAAGCGCACTAAACTAGTGCATGTGAAA